>JAZQBQ010000075.1:0-10949 GCA_045545755.1 Congzhengia sp.
CTTTTTACACAGAATGGCATTTTTAAGGATTTTGAATGCAATCCCACAATAGCAGTTACTTACGGAGCCGAAACAACAAGAGTAAAACTTGACGATGCAGATTCTGTAGAGGACCTTCGTACTATGCTTGCGGGCGGAGCAGTTGTTATGTACCGTCTTGCCAGCGGCGTACAGAAAATTTCAGAATTTTGTCTTGCTGATGAAAACGCAACCACTCCTGCAGCACTTAACCTGATGGATAAAGACAGCACATTCGTATGTTATTCAGGATATGTTGGAGGAAAGTTCTTTTTTGATGATTCGTCTGTTATATTCAATGTGCCAGCAGATTTAACAGAGGAAGACAAGTATACTTTAATGACTCCGAGTAATTTCATCGCATTGGAAGGACAAAGCATACCCAGCGATTACAGTGCTTATTACCTGGGAGACAGCAAGCTGGTACCGGCAAGTGTTATGAAGGTTACAGGGCTTCGCAGTGTAGGAAGCATTTCAAATTCTTCGCGTATTGCTCTTGTAAAAGAGGTATCTCGGGGAATGCTTGGCGAAGAAGAAGTAAGTATAGTTGAATTAGTATATAACAATGCTAATCGTAAAGCATATTTAACTTCCGAAGAAAAAGCTAATATCGAAGCTGTTCTTGGCCATAGTCTTAATTTAAAGGCCGGAGATGTTGTGCGATATACTACAGATACAGAAGATTTGATTACTAATGTTCAAATCATATACGACGGAACAGCGAATGGTATATTAGCGCCTTTCGCAGTGGGTGGAAATTCCAAGTTAGAGAATACAGCCTCTTTTTACCAATTATTCAGAGTGGTGTATGGTGTTGTTGATGAAGTAAACATTGACAGTGGTGTATTCAGCTATGTTGTTCCGTTTGTTGAGGGATTAGGCGATGAAAAAGCGCCGAGATTGGAAATAAGACAAGCTTCTTCTGCACAAATAATGAAATTTAATGCAGCGCGTGGCATAGCAGAGCTTGGAACTGTTGCTGATATCAATGCAGGAGATATTGTTATTATTCGCTCACAGTATGGTGGGCCACGAGAAATAGTGGTTATCAAACAATAAAACCCTTATGTTAGATTAATTTCCGAACGAAAGGAATGGTTAAGGATATGAAAAAAATATCTGTTTTGGTTTTGGCAATGTTGCTCATTTTCCAGATGACAGCATTTGCAACGTCCGCTGCACCTGCAATAACAATTGATGCACCTCAGTCGGGCGATGAATTGAGTGTAACAGTTACAGTTACAGGAGCTGCTGAGGCACCTGAACGCATGACATTGCAGGTATTCACTACTATTGATGCCAATGTTATTGTGGACACAATTCCGGTATTAATTCCTGCTAATACCCTTGTTTATATGGGCGAAACATCTACTAAAGAAGAAGTAGAAAATGGTTTCAAATACACATTTGCCACATTTACCTTAAGACCTGTATTGCCTACAGGCGACTACACATTTAAAGCAGGTGGTGAAGGTATAGGTTATACACAGGCTACAAAACCCTATACCTCAATGACAGACCTTATCGCTGCATTAAGAACAATTGACGGTGTGACAGTTGATGCGGATATGACAACTCAGTTAATCGACAATGGTTATGATGTAAAGACAGGTCTTTCTACAACAGAATACGCAAATTTTAATACTTACTGGAAAAACAAAGTAAATGCTGCCATCATTAATGATGCAGATTTTGATACAACAGGTCTTGCAGATGATGCTTATGCTGAATTTTCTCAGGAAAGAGAAGATTTAGAAGATGCATTCAACAAGGCTGTTGAGTTTGCTATTCTTTGTGGCGCAGGTACAAATGCAGAGTTTGCTTCCGTAATTGCAAACAATACAGACGACAATGCAGAAAACGATTATTCAAGCGTTCAGGATTACAGTTATCTTGACGAATTAGAGGATTTGGATTTTGTAGCAGCAAGAATGAGAGAAGCAAATTACAATGCTATAAATCTCTACGACGCAACAATTGCAAATATCGATCCTATATTTGACGGCGCTGTGCTCACAGCTGTTATGAATCAGCTGGACTGGGGTGTTGTTCGCGAAGCTGTAGAATATTATGAAACAAAAGGCTTATTTACCCTTGACAAAACAAAATTCAATGCTGTTAAAAACAAGGATAATGTATACAAAGCATTAAAGGATGAGGGTATCACAAACTATACGCTTATTCCCTCGAAATTTGCTGAAATTTCAGAAAGAATCTACAGAGAAGAAAATTCAACTACTAACAATAATCAGGGTGGTTCCATATTCGGCGGCGGTATTGGCGGCGGAGGCGGCGTTATTGGCGGCTCCAAAGATGAACCGAGCGTAACAGATAAGGAAGAAAATACAGGTAACCAAGGAACAACAGCACCTGTTTTCACTGATATTAACACTGTTTCTTGGGCGAAAACTGCCATTTTAGACCTTGCGAATAAAGGCATCATAAACGGCGTTGGTGATAATAAGTTTGCGCCGGGAGCATACATCAAGCGTGAAGAAGCGGTAAAGATGCTTGTAGAAGCGTTTGATTTAGAAGGTAATGCCGATGTTCAATTCGGTGACGTATCTAAGGACAACTGGTATTACAACGTAGTTTTGAGTGCTGTTGGCAGCGGTATTGTAAACGGAATCAGCGAAAATGAATTTGGTGCAGGCAAGTACATCACAAGACAGGACCTTGCAACTATGGCTTACCGTGCATTAGTTTCAAAATACAATGTACATGCAAACGAATCAGCTAAATTTACAGATTTTGATGATTTATCTGATTATGCAGAGATTCCCGTGTCTACACTTAAGGATTTAGGTGTATTAAGCGGATATGATGACGGCTCATTTATGCCTGAATCTTTCATGAACAGAGCAGAATTTGCTTGTATGCTTTATAAGATTTTAAACTTAGTTAAGTAACGGATGTTGGGAGTGATAATATGAAAAAGATACTTACATTGCTTTTGACAGCAATTATGATGCTCGGCACCTGCTCGGCAGTTGCGGCAAAAGAGCTTGAGCCTGTGGTTGACTTCAGCTTTGATAAACATTATACTATGTGGAACCTAAATCCAGGACAGGTCGCTTATTGGGAGCAGAATGGTGTAGAGGGTGGCTGTGTCAATCACAGCGTAAAAAATGCAAAGCAGGATGATATATGGGTTTATGCACCCTTAGTAAAAGGCGAAACCTACCGAATTGAATTCTGGATAAGAAATGAACAGGGTACATCAAAAATATCACCCTATTTCGAGTTTGACAAAGGATATTTCAATATTTTTCAAGATGAACCTGTTACTGAAAATTGGAGCAAGAAAACAGCTACAATATACTTTGACGGAACAGATACCAAGGGTAATGCGGTAAATGGTGAAACGGCAAAGTTCGTTATGAGAATGATAAACCCCGACCGTGCTTGGTACATGATGGATGAATTTAAAATTTATCCCTTAGGTGATATCGAGCCTGAGGCAAAGCCTGAAACCGAAGAGTATGTTAAAAGTTCCGACAATGGTCTTGATGTAGTATCATTTAAAGACGTTAAAGGTCACTGGGCAGATGCAGATATCACAGCTTTAGCTACAAACGGCTTGTTAAACGGTATGGCGGAAGATGAATTTGTACCTGACGGCAAGGTAACCCGTGCAGAATTTGTAAAGATGATGGTATCGGGTTTAAGAATAAATACAAACGGATACAAAAATCTTTTCACAGATGTTGTAGCAACTGACTGGTTTGCAGAATATGTTCAGACAGCACATAATATGGGTATATTGCCCGATGTAATGTGCGATGGAGGCAAATTCTTACCCAATCAGCAGATAACAAGAGAAGAAGCTGCTGCAATCCTTGGTAAAATAAGCAGCATCAAAGGTAAGAGTGGAAATTCCACTGTTAACTTTAATGACAGTAACAAAATTGATTCCACATTAAAAGCAAATGTAGAGTTGGCAGTAGCTAACGGTTTAATTAAAGGCTTTGATGACGGCTCATTTAAGCCGGGAGATAAGCTCACAAGAGCGCAGGCTGCTACAATGCAGAGAAGAGTGGTTGAAATTGACAGCTGTATCACAATTTATGTTGACGGCGACAATGGCGACGACGAAAATGCCGGAACAATTGACGCACCTTTCAAGACAATAGAAAAAGCTCAGGAAGCTGTAAAGCAGTATTCGGCTACTATGCAGAACCATATCTTTGTATATTTAAAGAATACCGAGTATTATATGAAGGAGCCTTTTGCCCTTGATTCTGAAAACTCAGGTAATAATGGTTATTATATTGTTTACGCATCATACGGCGGCGGTCAGGCGTCTATCACAGGCGGTCGTCATGTAAGCAAATGGAGCATTCACGATGCTGATAAAAATATTTATGTTGCAAATGTAGGTGCAGGCACCCAGACACGCCAGATGTTTGTTGATGGCGTAAGAGCAATCCGTGCAAGAAGCAAGGGTGGATTAAACGGTGTAAAAAGGTCAGCTAATTACGGATATATTACATCAGACACATTCTTAAATGATTATAAGAATATTTCAGATTTAGAACTTGTTTATTATGAAATCTGGACAAATCCCAGATGCGGTGTTTCAAGAGTTGAGATGCTTAAAAACGGAAAACAGGTAGAACTCTTTATGGATTCACCCGGCTTTGATTATGTAACAAACAAAGGAAGCACATCAGCAAGTTTCCCTGTTTATTATGAAAACGCTTATGAGCTTATAGATGAGGGCGGCGAATGGTACTTAGACTCTAAAGTGGGTTTGCTTTACTACAAGCCCAGAATATATGAGGATATGTCCAAGGTTGATGTTGTTCTTCCTATTGAAGAAGACATAGTAAGAATCGAAGGAACAGTAGATAAGCCTGTAAGCAATATTGCTTTTTATGAAATAAGCTTTGACAATTCTACATGGATGAGACCCAGTTCAGAATACGGTCATGCGGACACTCAGTCAAACCACATCCGTCAGAATGGTAATGACACTCTTGTGGATACAGCTATTGAATTCAGAAATGTAGAAAATGTTTTGATTAAAGATTGTACCTTTACAAAGTTAGGTACAACTGCACTCGGCTTATACGGCGGTGTTCATAATGTAAAAATATCGGGTAACGAATTTTATGATACATCAGCTACAGCTATTCAGTTAGGTGAGGTTAAGGGCGACTATGTAATGAATCCCCCTGAAGATAAATATGCTATCCAAGATGTTGAAATTTCAGACAACTACATCCACGATGTAGCTATTGACTATATGTCAGGTGTAGGTATAGCAGCAGGTTTCCCGCAGGATACAGTTATTGAGCATAATGAAATTTACGAAACACCCTATAGCGGTATGCATTTGGGATACGGTTGGGCAGAGCAAAAATATTTGGGCACTGCAACAGAAAATTTTATAGTACAAAACAACTATGTTCATGAGGCTCAAAACTACTTATTTGACGGCGGCGGTATATACACCCTCGGCATGCGAAGCCTCAATTTCTCCGTATGGAATGTTATCAGAGAAAATTATATTCAGAATGTAAACAATGCCTATGCTGCAATTTATAACGACAACACCAGTTCAGGATGGCTTGTTGAAAAGAATGTTATTAACTTAATTGACGTACCTTATTTCTACGGGCACAGTAAATCGCCGGTTCAGCCTGCGTGCTGGGCATTAGGCGGCGGCGGTAACTCAAGACACCTTTTATGGAGAGATAACTACACAACCACAGATTATGCAATGTGGGATCAATATGTAGAAGAGGGTTTGGCAGCCGGCGGAGAAGCAGCTGAATTTGTCAAGACAAATCAGATGATAAATACACATGTACATCCGGACGGAAACTGGCCCGCTGAAGCTCAGGCGATAGTGGATAAAGCAGGCTTGCGTGGTGAATATTTAGAGCGCTATGCAGCTCCTGTTCAGGAAATCAGATGTACTGAAAGCTATTCTGTAAAGAGTGGAGAAAGTTTCAAACTCTCAATGACTGCAGAAGGAAGAAAAGATAAAGTTTCCGATTTTTCAAGCTGTAAGGTATACTATGATACTTTGAATCCTGAAGTTGCTACAGTTGATGCAACTGGTGTAGTTACAACACATAAACAGGGCAAGGCAACAATCAAAGTCTATGTTTTAGACAATGATATGTTAGATGAGTTTGATATAGCAGTTGATGTTGATAATGTATTATGTGATGTTAAATTCAATACTGAGCGGATTACAGTCGCAGAAGGTTCTGAGTTTAATATTCAGGCCTCTGGTATTAAATATCTTGGTGATGCAGTTGAGATAGAAGGATTAAGCTTTGCAAGTGCAGATGCTTCTATTGCATCAGTTGATGCAAACGGTAAAGTAATTGGACATTCAATCGGCGAGACAATCGTTACAGTTAAGGGAAGCGCTGAAGGCATAGTTGTAGAAAAAGAATTGCCGGTGGTTGTTGTAGCTCCTGAAATAGATGTAATCTATGACCTTGGTAAGGATTTACAGAATATTGAAGGTTGGTTTACACCCAAGGGTACAACTGTGCTTCAAACCGGAGAAGGACTTGAAATTTCCAGCCCGTCAATGACAGTCGGATATGCTGATAAGACCTTCTTAGATGAAACATTAAGCTTTGGTCTTCAGGTAAATGCACCAGGTGGCTGGCCTGCTATCGTACTCCGTTCAAATGACTACAAGGCAGAGTACAATTCAACAAATTGTTATATGATATTCTTCTATAACGGCAATCTTGAATTGCACCGCTTCAATATTGGTGAAGATGGTAAGTCAGTTAGAACAATTCTTTACGGTGCGCTTGACGGCTTCGAAGCTGTTGGCGGACCTGCTGTAGATTGTGATTTCAGTTACTATACTCCTCACGATGTTAAGATAACAACCAAGAACGAAGGAGAATATGTAAGAATCAAGGTTGTTATTAACGGTGAAGAAATTATAAACTTCCTGGATGAAGATGAAAACTGCATCCGCGAAGCGGGTTATATGACAGTTTATTGCAGAAAGGGATCTATGGTATTTACTCCTGCAAGCGACGCTGAGTAAAAATTAAACGGTTATGCTGTGCTTGCACAGCATAACCGTACTTCCAAAAAATGGAAGTAAAATGGAGGGAACAAGAATGAAAAAACTATTTTGTTGTGTGGTTGCTTGTATCATCTTGTGTGCAAGTTTTATTCCGTGCAGCATTTTTGCGGAGGAAGCAAGTACAAAGATTGTATTTGGAGAAGTAATTGATTATATTGCCAACAGCGAAATAACTCTCGTCCCCAATACAACCTACAAAATCTCAGGCTGGATTAATGTTACAGCCAATGTTACGCAGGTGGAAAATGGAAATTTTACGCTTCAGTGGTACCAAAATGGTTTAAAAGGTAGTGATGGAAATTGGGTTGTCAGATTTAAAGACGCAAAGGCATCAGTGCCATATGTAAAAGATAAATGGCAGCATTTTGAAATAACTTATAAGTATACCGGTGACAGAGAAATCACAACCACCACATGGATTCAGATATACAATGGAATTACGACTGGATTTACTTTAAAGGATTATAGGATAGACATAGTTTCATCGGATGAAAGCCCCGAAGTTACAGCAGAATTTATCCAACCTGTATTTTATCCTGAATTAGATGAGATAAGCGCCAGAGTATATTCTGAAAAAACAGATAATGTGATGGTAATTCTCGCTTCATATTCAGAAAATAACAAAATGGAGCAGGCAGTTATAAAAGAAAGCTTTGATGATAAAGAGGCAATAATTTCTGTTCCCAATGCTTCAAATATAGAAAAGGCTAAGCTTTTTGTGTTAGGAAAAGACAACATCGAGCCATATATGGATATGATGACGCTCGAAAAACAAAACGATGCAACATTTATTTTTGTCGACTCGCAGAATGGTAAGGATTCAAATAATGGTAGCTTTAATGCACCTGTAAAATCTGTTGAAAAAGCAATGACATTAACAGAAAGAGCAGTAGCATCTGATGGCAACGAAGATGTTAATGTTATGTTAAAAGGCGGAGAGCATATAATAAACAACGCCATAACACTTGACTCAAGTGTTTATTCCGGCAAAAGAAAAGTAAATTTTGCATCCTATGAAGGCAGAGCGCAAATCAGCGGTGGCGAGCACATAACAGGATGGGAAATTTATGATGAAGAAAAAAATATTTACAAAGCTCAAACGACAAAAAATCTTACTGTCCGTCAACTGTATATAAATGGTATACGCGGAACTAAGGCAAGAAGTAAAGGTCCCCTTACCAATGCAACAAGATATACAGCGGTAGGCGATATATACGGATATACCTGTTCTGACACATTCCTGGCAGATTTTAAGAATCCGGAAGATATGGAGCTTGTATTTGAAGAAATATGGACAAATTCTTACGGTGGTGTTAAAAGTATAACCGCAGCTGACGGAATTGCTAACATTGTACTGGATCCTCAAGGTGCTCAGTACCTTTTTGATAATAGTGATACAACAGCTACCTTACCTGTATACTATCAGAATGCTTTAGAGCTTTTAGACGAACCCGGTGAATGGTATTATAATCCCGATGAAGGAGTTATGTACTATATGCCGAGACATTTTGAAGATATACGTACGGCGGATGTTGTTATGCCTGATATGCTCGGAAATCAATTGACCGGTTCTTCCGGCAGATGGAATGGTAAGAACATATCTTTGGTGTATATGACGGGTACGGCAGATATCCCTGTGGATAATGTAACATTTACGAATATCGACTTTGCATATTCTTCATATCAGTTAGAGCCCACAGGTAATTCAGGCTATAGATCAGCACAGGGTAATTTTTACAGACATGGTAATGACTATATTCAGCAGGGTGCATTTAACGGTCAAAATGTCCGCAATATCACGGTTAAAGGCTGTAGTTTTTCAAAATTAGGCAGTACAGCGCTTAATCTGGTCGGAGCTGTTCAGAATTGCGAAATAGTGGGTAACGAATTTTATAATTTATCAGCCACAGCAATCCATTTTGGTGACATAAAAGATGAAACGGCTGTAAATTATGATAAAACAACAAATCCCACTCCTGCAACAAATCCGCCTGAAGAAAAATATGAAGTTAAAAATGTAATAATAGAAAATAACTACATACACGATGTAGGTAATGATTATAAATCGGCAGTAGGTATTTCCTGCGGTTTCCCCAAGGATTCCGTAATAAGAAACAATGAAATCTGTGATGTTCCTTTCGACGGTATGCACTTGGGCTACGGTTGGGACAAATTCGTAGCTACGGGAACAAACCTGAAAAACTTGATTGTTGAAAACAATTATATTCACCATGTAATGAACAGTAATTTATATGACGGCGGCGGAATTTATACATTGGGTATGACAGGCGGCGATGATAAAAATCACAACTATGTAAGAGAAAACTATATTACCCATGTAGAAAACCACTACGCGGCACTCTATATGGACAACAGCTCATCTTACTGGTCATTTAATAACAATGTAATTGACTTATCAGAAACTCCTCTCTGGTACAGAGACGGAAAAGAGGGAAGACCCCCGTCATGGATTCTGATAGGAGCTATTGAAAACAGAATATTTAATAATTACACAACCACCTCGCGTATAATGGATTATTCCAATGATACCACCTATTTCCAGGAGGGTATTGTGTATTCACCTGACAACCCGCCTGATGAGGCAAGAGAAATTATAGAAAAATCAGGTCTTTCCGGCTTATATCAGAAGATTTATCCTGTAAAAATTCAAAATGTAAGCTTACCTGAAAAATATGATATTTCATCAGGTGCAAGCATTAATCTTGCAAGTGCTGTAACAGCAACTACAAGAAAAGGTGCAGCGGGTAATTTGGGCGATGCGAAGATTTACTACCGCAGTCTTAAACCCGATATTGCACAGGTGGCAGCCGATGGCACAGTTACAGGAAAAAGTGCCGGAAAGGCAATAATAGAAACAACTGTGGTAATGGGCGAGACAGCAGAAGTGTTTGAAACAGCATTCTATGTAGACGATAGAGCAGAAAGAATCGTTGTTCCGCAGGAAGAAGTACATTTGACAGCGTACTCGTCCTTTGACTTACAGGCAGAAGTTGAGTCTTTATTCGGGCAAAAACTTTCCGACTACGCAATTTCTTACACATCATCAAATACTGGTGTTGCTAATGTAAGCACTGACGGTGTTGTGTCCGGTGTAGCTACAGGCGAAACAACTGTAAAGGTAAGTGCCCAAATCAACGGCACAACTCAGGAAGTAGCAGTAACAGTAAAGGTAATCGGAAGCGATAGTACAGAAAAATATGTTCTTGATACAGAACTCGACGATACAACCAAATGGTCAGATGATTACAGCTACGATATATTTAAGGTTGATGGCGGTGTGAGAATGAAGACACCGAGACACGCAGGAATATATCAGGGCAGAAAGTTTATGGATGAAACCATAAAGTTTAAAATGAGTGTTACCGCAGGCTCTAAATCGGGCGATGGTTTTGTTATCCGTTCATCTGACTCCCGCGGCGATAACTGCTACCGATTCGCTATAAATAACGGTGCAAAGAAAATACAGCTTTCAAGATATAACGATGGAGTAGGCTCAGGAACATTTGTTGAAAGCAAAGCTGTGGATATTTCTCTTGATGGTAGTACGATTCACGAGGTTGAGATAACTGCCAGAAACGAGGCAAACGGCGTCAGAATCAAATTTATCTTTGACGGAGAAACGATAATTGATTACCTTGATGAAGATGAAGGAGCTATCCGTACTGCAGGTTATTTTGGCGCGATTGTACGATACGGCACCATAGATGTGTTAAAGTGAGATAATTAAACTAAATTAAAGACTAATTGGAGGAAATAAAAATGAAAAAAATACTTTGTTGTCTTATTGCTTGTATTGTTTTAAGTATAAGTGTTACACCTTGTAGTATTTTTGCAGAAA
>JAZQBQ010000076.1:0-2587 GCA_045545755.1 Congzhengia sp.
CCTGACTTGACACGAACTTCGGCTAAAAATGTCGCAGTACTTGAAAATTATATATATTAGTGATATAATTAGATAAATAGTTCTTTAAGATTATAATATGAAAGAAGATTGTAGATAAAATGGCAATAACATACGAGAGAAAAAAACATAAACAAATAAATATTATACAAACAATTATTACTGTAATTTTGTTATGTGCAGTATTCTTAACTATGGTTAGTTATTTTTACGAGAGTGCTGAGAATGAAGCGTATGAAAATCTTCATGTTCAGACAAAGCAGATTAAGGATGATATGGAACTTCAGCTTTTATCTGACCGTGAGAACCTTGCGACTATGGCGAACTTTGCAGCAAAGCTTTACTCAGATGGTGAGAGCTACACTCTTATGTTTGAATCATTCAAGCCTATCGGTTTGATTGAGAATATAGGCATATTAAACCCTGACAACACCTTTGTAACAAAGGCGGGTTCTATAAACCTTGACGGACAAATTTCCTTTGAAGAAGAAAAGGCAAAAGGCGAATACATAAGCGGGAGAGTTAAAGACCTCACAAGAGACAATTATGAAATTATAAGAAGTGCTGTTCCAATAAAAAATGGTGATGATGTTGTAGGTGTTTTATATGGCGTTATCAAGCTTGATGTGATAGGAAAAAAATATAACAAAATGGCAAAGGAACTGGATGCTCAGCTCTTTGTTTACGATAAAGAAAGCGGAAATCTTGTTATAGATACCATTCATGACAGGCTCGGTAATATTTCATTTTTAAAAGACCGTGAATATAACAAAGGTTACTCATACGAAAAAATGATGGAAAGTGATAAGGGCTACACATCATTTGTATCTGCATATACAGGCGAAGATTTGTATGTGCATTACTCCGTTCTTGAATCACTTGGGTGGATGATAACCCTTGCGAGATATGAATCACAGGTGTTTGCCAATACACATACAATATCTCGAATTTTGCTTACTACATTTTTGATTATGGTTACCATTATGGTTTTGTACGCACTGATTCTTATGGCAAACGAGAAACGCAGAAATTATGCTATGGTGTGTGCTTCCAACATAAGAAAGTTTCTTTTGGAAATCAATCAGCAACAGAATAATATTTCAAAGGCTTTAAAACAGGTTTGCCTTTTTGCAAGGTCAAGATCAGCAATATTCTTTGATACGGATGGCGAAGATTATAATTACTCTATGCCGGAGCTTGAGAATATCATTCTCTGTGGCGAGGAAAGAAAATATTTTATATCTGAAATATTACATTATGCTGCCGAGCTTCACAAGATAAATAAAGCCACCGTTCGGGTTATGTGCATAATGCCAAACGAACACTTAACAAAAACAAACCCGAAGTTTTATGATTTTCTGAAAAAACACAATATCCACGAGGTTTCTTTTGCGGCTGTAACAAATAAAGATAATCATGCAACGATTTTGGGGTCTATTAATTCTAAAAAAAGCAGGGCTACAAGAATACTTTTGGAAGATATCGCAGTTTGTTTTTCCATTGCAATTTACAACAAAAAGCATTTAAGTAAAACAGAAATTGCTGCAACCACAGATTCCTTAACCGGAGTGTCTAATCGAGTTACATACAAAAAAGACCTTTTGGTATTTGATGAAATGAAACCGAAAAAATTTTCCTGCATTTATATTGATGTTAATGAACTTCATCTTCGCAATAATAAGTATGGTCATGCCGCAGGGGATGAAATGCTTTTGTATATTGCAAACACCTTAAAGGAAGTGTTCTTCGGGCATCGTATTTACCGAATGGGCGGCGACGAATTTTTGGTGTTTGTACAAACCTGTGAGCAGGAAGTTGTAAAGAAAAATATAGAGATCCTGATTGGACAATTAAAACCGATGGATTATCATGTTGCTATTGGTATGTCCTACAGAACTCAAAATTCAAATACTGAGGAAATGGTAAAGGAAGCCGAAATCCGAATGTATGAGGCAAAAGCTCAGTATTATCAAAACAAGGAACAACAAAGCGTCTCAAAAGCAGAAGATAAGGGATATGTTCAAGTTAAAACGGGTATTCGTGAAATTGATGCTATGATTTCTATGATGAAGGAGCATTATAACGGCATCTATCGTGTTTCCCTTGAAACAGATAAAGCACACCGGATTTTAATGCCTGCATATTTAGGATACAACGAGGACGAAGAACATTTTTCAAAGCTTCTCACAAAATACATAGAGGAAACAGTGGATCCTGATTTCCACAGAGCAATTATGAGCTTTCTCAACTATGACGCATTAAGGCGGCAGCTTTTAGATGGCAATATTCCCAAAATCACATACAAAAAGACAAATGGAGAAACAGTGATACTTAGCATTTACAAGTTAAGTGATAGAGAAAATTTTGCCGGCGAAACGCTTTGGGTTTTTGCAAGGGATTAAAATTTGTTTGACAAAGACGGTTCATTGTGTTACAATAAACAACAGATGAATATTTAGCAAAATCGGTGAAAACCGGTGACGCAAAGCAAAGAGGCTAAAGCTTTATGCCACGCCAGTCCAGCTGCAATAATAAGAGTCTTTTAGGGCTTTCTATTGTTGCAGCTTTT
>JAZQBQ010000077.1:0-7468 GCA_045545755.1 Congzhengia sp.
GGATATTATGATTACCTGAAATCCAAAGACCAAGCTGCATTAGAGGAAAAAAAGCAAGAAGAAGCGAAGGCAAACAGAAAAGGTACAGCAGTCAGCAAGTTTGAACCCGGGGACTACGGCACTGCAAGATTTAAAGACAGGCTGAATGTGCATTTGGAACCTAAAACAGGAAGCAAGGTTGAAAGCATGTCGGATTATTCGTATCTGGATGCTCAGGCAAACCTCATTACAATTGTTGAAGCCTATGTTCCATCCATTAACCGTGAAAACGAATTTTTCCATGTAATAAAGTATCCTGACTATGATGGCGGTATCGGTTATGTTCCGGCGGATGATAAAATTTTTGACTGTTACAGGGAAGGCAACAACGCAAAAAGACCTTACTATGAAAAGTGGAAAAACAAAATCAAAATCGGAGACCCCATAGAAAAAATCAATACATACGCACTGTCTTTCCCGAACGGAATTCCTACATATGGATTTAAAGGCAGCGATGAAGAGAAAAAATCAAATTTTTATGTAGAGAAGATTATATTTGAGCATCCCGAAGGTGTAAAACCGTTTATGTATACATCGGCGGTTGTAACCTATAAAGCAAGAGACGGTTATTACTTTGATAAAAACATTAAATTCGATGAATACCGTGATGCTGCAGAACACACAACAGGTCACAAAATTATAGATGACAAAACAATGGAGGTTTATCTGACAGCCTTCACATGGGATATGGGTATGGATGCAGGTGCAACAGATGCAATGATAGCGTTCAAGAAAACAATGGATAACAGAATGCTTTTGCCTGTTGCGGTAGCTGAATTCAATTTCCCTCTTTTCGATTATTGGGATTTAAAGCTTAAAAGAAGAGATTTTGAATTTAATGAACACTATGTAAATAAATTTATAGAAAAAAATATGCGTACAGAGTATGTGTATCCTACAACTGACGCATATGTTGAAACAACCGATGCAAACGGGCATTTTGATATGGTAAAAAATGAGCATGAGTATCCGAGCAATTATACCATAGGCAGTGTTTCGATTGCCGATCTCGATGTTTCGGATGAAATTCCCGGACTTGTTGGTGAATGGGCACTTCTTACAAACGGGCGTTATATACCTAAATCTTGCTTAAAGAATATCAGATTTGAAGATACATTCAAGGGTGCACCTGCAGAATTTGTAGTATCTCCCTTTGAATTTGCAGGAGGCAGCGGTACGATTGATGACCCATACCTCATTGAAACCGCAGAGCAGTTAAATGCAGTTCGACAGGGTCCTAAAAACCATTACAAGCTGATAGCGGATATTGACCTTTCAAATTGGGGCAACTGGGTTCCCATCGGCGGTACGCCTGCTTACGGTTTTATGGGCGGAGGCTGGAATAAAGCAGAAAATTATGCCTGCTCATTCCAGGGTTCATTTGACGGTAACGGTCATGTTGTATCAGGTATGACCATTGTTATAAACGAGAACACTCCTTTTATGACAGAAGGCGGCAACTGGCGTGCTTACGGTCTTTTTGCAAACCTTGCATCAAGCCCTGAGGAATATAAAATTAAAAATTTAGGCGTTGTAAACTTTAACATTGATGTAACTTATACAGACATCAAGAAAAATCTTGACCTTTATGCAGGTGCAATCTGCGGCGGTATGAACAGCGGTACAGATATTTACAACTGTTATTCCAAAGGCGGAAAAATTAAATTCAATGTCACTGCAAATGAAGAAGAGGCAAACCGCCCGATTCATGCGGAAAATCTTGACGGTGCACCGCATGTTAACCTTCGCATAGGCGGCATTTGTGCAGATGCAGGCAGTGCTCCGGGTCATCGCTTGCACCTTGAAAAATGCTTTAACGACTCGGATATAAGTGTAAATATAACCCATGCAGACAAAAATCTTTATGTCGGCGGTATCGTCGGCGCTATAGATACAACACATATCCACGAATGCTATAACAGCGGCAATATAACACTTCCTGTTGACGAGGGAGACCTTATGGGTTCATGGCATGAATCCATAGGTGCAGGCATTTGTGCTTTTGCATCAATCCCTGAAATCCCGGGAATTTACCATAAACCGCCTGAAAGTGCATCATTTATTCAGAATTGTTACAATTCAGGTAACATTACAGCAAGAGCAGCGGCAGGTATTTTCGTTTACTCGGCTTCGGATATCCATTTTGAAAACTGTTACAATACAGGAACAGTGACAGGTAATGTATCAGATACAAACTCGGGATATTCTGCATCAGATGCTCTTATTCCCGTTACTGCCGTAGTTACGCAGTATGGAAGCGAATACATAAGAAACTGCTACACAAACGGAAGCTCGGTTTCAGGTGCTGCGTGGAAAAACTCATCTGCTCTCGGCAGAAAGGTGCTTGTATCACATCCAGAAGACAATCCGCCGAGCACAGCGTATAACTTCAAGCCTTCTTTTGTGGGCAAATTTAACGATGTTTCGGCAGGTAGCTGGTATGCAAGTCCCGTAAGATGGGCAGTTCAGTCTGAAGTAACTTCAGGCACATCGGAGGTTACATTCTCGCCTGACACAACCTGTACACGAGCACAGATTTTAACATTTATGTGGAGAGCTGCAGGCTCGCCTTCAGCTATTATAGAAAATCCATTTACCGATGTTAAGGTGACAGACTATTACTATAAAGCTGCTTTATGGGCTTATAGCAAGGGTATGGTATCAGGAACCTTGTTTACAGGCGATACCCCTTGTACAAGAAGTGCAACGGTAGTTTATTTGTGGAAAAACGCAGATTCACCTGCTACTTCTTACAGCGGAAACTTTTCTGATGTATCTGACAGTTCGGACTACGCACAGGCAGTAGCATGGGCGGTTGAAAACGGAGTAACCTCGGGTACATCTGAAACAACCTTCTCACCTGACACAACCTGCACAAGAGGTCAGATAGTAACATTCTTAAAGAGAGCGTTGAGATAAGGAGGAATAAATAAAAATGAAAAGAATTTTAGGAATAATTTTATCATTATGTATGCTTATCAGCATACTTCCAACAAATGTGTTTGCTGCGTCGGTTGTAAATATTTTCAATATTACAGTAACCGAGCCAGTGACAGGTGAAAAGCCGGTAAATTCGGGCTCTGTTCCCTCAACGGCAAGCACCGAGGTTGTAAAGGTGGAATGGGACGGCGATTTTGATGACAACGGCTGTTTTATTGAGGGTAACTCATATAAGGTTTCCGTTACCGTCAGAATAAAGGCAGGTCAGGATAAATATATAAAATACGTTAAATCCACAACCAAAATCAACGGTCAGCTTTCTGAAATGAAAAGTCTTACCGAGGATAAAAAGCAGGCTGTGATCTGTTACACCTTTAACGTCGGTAGTAAAACCGAAGGGGGACAGGCAGGAGGTGTTGCACGGGACCTCAGCAAAGCAAAATACAGCGAGCTTTCTGTCAACGAGTTTGAATGGGAGGTTTTAAGACTTTGTAATATTGAACGTGCCAAGGAAGGTCTTGATTCGCTTTCCATGAACGGTACTCTTCAGGATATCTGCGATATTCGTGAAAAGGAGCTTGTAACCACTTTTTCTCATGACAGACCCGACGGAAGCGATTGCTACTCGGCAATTCCTTCCACTTATACCTGGAGTAATGTCGGAGAAAACATCGCAAGGGGTCAGCGTAATCCTGCGGAGGTTGTAGAATCATGGATGAACAGCCCCGGACACCGTGCCAATATTCTTAATCCCGAATTCCGCTATATGGGTGTCGGATATAATTCCAACGGAAATAACTGGGTTCAGTTCTTTTCAAGCAGTAAAGATTTCAAAATTGTTGGCAAGAACTCGTTTTCCAACAGCTCATATAATGAAGAAATATCCGAAACCGATATCAAGGACGTGTACCTGACAATTACGGCTTCCAACGGTTATAAATCTTATATGCCTGTGGATTTTGATTCCATGAAGCAGACAGGGGGCAAGTATTACCCAAGACTTGCTGCTACTCAGAACGTTTCGTTTATAAAGGTCGAGGATACCGACAGTGAAACAAACTCTGATAAAACAACCAATCAGGAAAAAGAGCCGACAGTAACAAGTCCAACAGAAGGCAAGACTACCGATCTTACAGAAGGAAGTCTTTTTGAAAAATACATACCGATTACCCATGTATACGGCACCAATTTCGGCGTACCTTACAATATGGAAGCCGGCTCTGAACAGCGGTTCGATATTGGAACCCGATTCTATGACGAAACGATAGGTATACAACCAAGCTTTGCTCCGCAGGTAAAGAGAAGTGATTATCAGAACCATTACGTCAAAATAAGTTACCTTGGAACATACGGTACCGTCGGTAAAGAAATTGCTGTTACCAGACTCGGTATCATTGACGAAGCGGAATATGACTTGGTTATGAACGGAAAGGAATCTGACTGGGCAAAGGTATATAATCTTACAAAGGATACCATCGTAATTTCCGCAGATATATACGATGAAAACAAACAGTTTGTAAGAAAGCTTACTCCCGCCGCAGTTATCGTGGCAACGGATGCAAGCGGAAACTTTATTACATTTTCACACTTCCTTGGCTCAACCTCAACAATCCTCTATTCACAGATAGATAATTTCTTTGCAGCGGACGAGGATAAGAGCAGAAGTACAAAGTCATTCTCGTTTGTAACCGATAAGATTATGCTTACAAATAAGGCTGATGCAGAAAAGCTTCTTCCGCCTGCGGAGATAATAAACTACGAGTATAAAACATATCCTGAACTTAACGTGACACCAAACTACAATGCAAACCATATACTCGGCGATGAGGAATTTGTAACGCCTGATAACGTATATTATCAGGTGGGTGTTGATTTCAAACAAATAGACCCCGTTATAAAAAACGAAATCAGGGATGTTGTCAGCTATTCCTATTATACGCACAAGATTGATACCCTTTACACCCAGAGAAACATTGTAACCGCAGACGGCACGCTTTACGGCGTTACCTCTGAATATGAAAAGAAGAAAATTGCAACAAATGTAAAAAAAGCCACCGCAAATCATTACCTTACAAATAGCGGCGAGGTAAAGGAGCTTAGCGGTAAGACGGTTGCAACAGATGTTTATGACTACGAGGAATCCAATGATGGCTGGGTTATCGGTATCATCAAGAATGACGGCTCGTTCTATATGGGATATACCTATATTGAGGGTAAGGACGGCTATGCAAGAGGTCTTGCAAAAATGACGGACAAGGTAAAGTGCGTTGTTCCTAACGGCTTTATCACCAATGACAATGCTTTCTGGCGTTGGGATAACCAAATCAATGTAACAGGTATTGACGAGAATGCTTTTGCAAGCGGAGAGGTTATTCAGAACTACGAAATGAAGCTTGGCATTGTTAAAGTGTGCAGCGATGCAGAGCGTGTGTTCCCGCATGAACTTTTGACAAAAATCTGGGCACACAGCGATGAAAACAGAAAACAGAATATATACGGTTTTGTGCAGAGCAAAAGCGGTAAGCTTTACGGATACAGCTCTACCTACCATATAGGTTTTAACTCTACCGATAAGGTGGAAAGAATATTCCCTGTATTTTCATCAAACGAAAATGGTAACTTTGTTGGTATTAAGTTTGAAAATCAGGATTATATCAATGTAATTGCCTGCAGATATTGTGACGGCAATGCTTACAGATATGGTCCCCTTTTGGGCGGAGCAAAATATGTATGCGAAACTTTGGGCGGATACTACGGGGACGACGGTAAGGTTTACGGTCTTGAAGACCATCCAACCAAGGGGCTGACCGAGGATGGTATTACTCCCTTCTCATGTACAGAAAACTATTTAACAAACAACCCCAATATGTACAGAAAAACTGCTACATACAGAGCATACAGCCGTGATACAGACTCAAACATTCCGCTTCTTCCGAATGTTTATACATGGAATTTTGACAGCAAGCGTATGCAAATTCTTGAACGTACAGATGGCTCTGTGTGGATGGCGAGTGTTCTTCATCCGTCAACCAATGCCGACCTTATTGCAATGACCGGCGGATACGAAAGCTCAAACGTATTTCAGGTTTCGCAGGCTACAAAAAATAAGGTTGATGCCGAATATTTCGACGTAAATGGTGTAGAACTTATTACAACAGAAAATCTTCGGTTTACAGATGTGGCGGATGATGCATGGTATGCAAATAGCGTTAAATGGGCAGTAGATAGGGGCATTACAGCAGGAACATCTGCAACAACCTTCTCGCCTGATAATACCTGCACAAGAGCACAGATTCTTACATTTATGTGGCGTGCCGTAGGCTCGCCAAAGGTGAGCAGTGGTAACCACTTTGACGATGTAAAAGAGTCTGATTATTACTACGATGCAGCACGATGGGCTTATGAAAAGGGTATGGTAACGGGAAGCAAATTTGAAGGTGACACACCTTGTACAAGAAGCGCAACTGTCGTGTACTTATGGAAAAATGCAGGTTCACCATACACTTCATATTACGGAACCTTTGCAGATGTAACGGCAGGCTCCGGCTTTGCATCAGCAGTAGCCTGGGCGGTGGAAAATGGAGTAACTTCGGGTACATCCGAAACAACCTTCTCACCTGATATGACCTGTACGAGAGGTCAGATTGTAACATTTTTAATGCGTGCATTTAAATAATATATAAAATTTAAGGAGAGAGAAAAATGAAAAAAATTGTTAGTTTAATTGTTTGTTTATGTTTGTTTGTATCAATACTTTCAATTGTTGGTACAGCAGCAGGTGTTAGTTTATCTATTGTCAGAATTACTATGACAGAGCCTAAAGTCGGCGGAGAAAAGCCAATGGATGCAAAAGTTCCTGAAACTGCAAGATCGATTGTAACGAATGTTACATGGGAAGGTAATTTTGATGCAAACGGTTGTTTCCTTGAAGGAAATCAATACACTGTTTTTGTTGAAGTTGGCTTAAAGGATGCAGCAAGTGAATTTAACGAAAAATTAAGCACACTCACTTTAAACGGAAATAACGCAACTATTTATTCTATGGAATTGGATAAAAAATCTATTGTAGTATGTTATACATATGACTTTCCGGGTCCTGTAACTTTGGAAGGATTTACAGATGTTGCCCCGGACTCTTGGTATAGAGATGCTGTTAAGTGGGCAATAGATAGGGGCATTACAACAGGAACATCTGAAACAACCTTTTCTCCCGACAACACTTGCACAAGAGCACAGATTCTTACATTTATGTGGCGTGCCGTAGGCTCACCAAAGGTGAGCAGCGGTAACCACTTTGACGATGTAAAAGAGTCTGATTACTACTATGATGCAGCACGATGGGCTTATGAAAAGGGTATGGTAACGGGAAGCAAATTTGAAGGTGACACTCCTTGTACAAGAAGCGCAACTGTTGTGTACTTATGGAAAAACGCAGGTTCACCATACACTTCATATTACGGAACCTTTGCAGATGTAACGGCAGGCTCCG
>JAZQBQ010000078.1:0-42733 GCA_045545755.1 Congzhengia sp.
GTAAGTAATGTCATAATCAAACACGCTTATATTCATACCGCCAAGTACGACTACAACCGATGTAACGATTACAAGTAGGGCGATTATTAATTTCGCGATACTTTTTTTCATTTGTCTGCCTCCTTTAAAATCGCATAGATATATTATATATTTTTATTCGATTTAAGTCAACAGAAAAATAGAAAATTTCCTTTAAAAAATATAAAAATTGAATTTACTACTTGAAAAATGGCAAAATGTGTGTTAGAATGAGACAAAATGAATAATTTTAAAGACTATGATGAAGCAAAGTAGCCCCGCAAACACCACAAAGAGAGAGTTTCTCAATAGGCTGAAAGGAAACTCGGTTAAGGCGTAAGGCAAAATTTCACTTCGGAGTTCTGTGCTTGAAACAACAGTAGAGTACGGCGAGTAGTGCCCGTAAGGCACAAAAGAGTGCTTCTTTTAATAAGAAGAATTTGGGTGGTACCGCGGATTGTTTTAGTTGTCCGTCCCTTGCGGGGCAGACAACTTTTTTTATTGTCCCGTAAAACTGTCAGGTGATGCTCACGACCAGACAGAAAAACTCGGTGAGCAGAAAGGTAAAGTAATTATGAAAGAACAGTTGTTGGCAATCAGAAAGTCAGCAGAAGAAAAATTAGCATCTTCCACCTCATTGCAGGAACTTGAGGATTTAAGAGTAAGTGTACTCGGTAAAAAGGGAGAGCTCACACAGGTACTTCGTCAGATGGGAGCCTTATCAGCAGAAGAACGTCCTGTTATCGGAGCGTTGGCAAACGAGGTTCGTGAAGCTATTGAATCTGCTTTAACAGAAAGAAAAACATCTCTTTTAGCTAAAGCACGTGAAGAAAAGCTTGCAAAAGAGGTTATTGACGTAACAATGGCAGGTAAAAAGCCTGAAATCGGCGGACTTCATCCTATTACAAAGGTTTTAGACGAAGTAAAGAATATATTTTTAGGCATGGGATTTTCTATTGCAGAAGGTCCTGACGTTGAGCTTGATTACTATAACTTTGAAGCGTTAAATATTCCAAAAGAACATCCTGCACGTGATACTCAGGATACATTCTATGTAAGTGATAATGTTGTGCTTCGTACACAGACATCTCCTATGCAGATTCGTGTTATGGAGAAGGCTAAGCCTCCTATCAGAATTATAGCACCCGGTCGTGTTTACAGAAGTGATGCAGTAGATGCTACTCATTCTCCCGTTTTCCATCAGATTGAAGGTCTTGTTGTAGATAAAGGTATCACAATGGCTGACTTAAAGGGAACACTTGAACAGTTTATCAAATCCTTATACGGTCAGGATGCTAAAATCAGACTTCGTCCTCACCATTTCCCCTTTACAGAACCCAGTGCTGAAGTAGATGTGTCTTGCTTTGTATGTGGCGGTAAGGGTTGTCGTGTATGTAAAGGTGAAGGCTTTATAGAAATCTTAGGTGCTGGTATGGTACATCCCGACGTGTTAAGACGTTGTAATATCGACCCCGATGAATACAGCGGTTTTGCATTTGGTTTGGGACTTGAGCGTATCGTTATGAGAAGAATGAACATTGACGATATGAGACATTTATACGAAAACGACGTAAGATTCTTAAAGCAGTTTTAAATAGAGGAAGAGAGGTTAGAAAAATGAAATTACCATTAAGTTGGCTTTCTGATTATACAGACATGACGGGTATAACACCCGAAGAATATAACCATGCCTTGACAATGTCAGGTTCAAAGGTTGAGGGTATAGAAAACATTGGCGACAAAATTCAGAATATCGTTACAGGCAAAATTTTGTCAGTAGAAAAGCATCCTGATGCAGATAAACTCAAAGTTTGTATGTTGGATGTTGGTACAGAAACACTGCAGATAGTAACAGGTGCAGATAATGTAAAACCTGGTCAAACTGTGCCTGTTGCAAAAGACGGAGCATTGCTCCCTGACGGAACAAAAATCAAAAAGGGTAAGCTCCGCGGAGTTGAATCAAATGGTATGCTTTGTTCATACGAAGAAATCGGCATGACAAAGGAAGATTTTCCTGATGCTGAATACGGCATTCTTATTTTAGAGGACGGACTTCCGTTAGGCAAAGACATCAAAGAAGTATTCGGTCTTGACAATCCTGTTGTTGAGTTTGAAATCACTTCAAACCGCCCTGATTGCTTTAGTGTAATAGGTCTGGCACGAGAAACTGCAGTTACCTTCAACCGCCCCTTTAACGTAAAAACTCCCGTTGTAAAGGGCTCAGGCGACGACATTAACAACTATATGAAAATTACGGTTTCAGAGCCTGCACTTTGTAAGCGTTATACCGCAAAGATGGTTAAAAATGTAAAGATAGGACCTTCTCCTGCGTGGATGGTAAAAAGACTAAAGGATTGCGGTATCCGTTCTATCAATAACATTGTAGATATTACAAACTATATCTTACTTGAATACGGTCAGCCTATGCACGCGTTTGATATGTCATACCTTGAAGGTAATGAAATCAATGTACGCAGAGCAAAAGACGGCGAGGTTATGACAACTTTAGACGGCGAAGAACATACGTTAGACAACTCTATGCTTATGATTTGCGACGGCAAAAAGCCAGTTGCAGTAGCAGGTGTTATGGGCGGTCTTAACTCTGAAGTAAGAGAAGACACAAAGACAGTTTTATTTGAATCTGCTACATTCTTAGGTTCATCTGTTCGTATTACCGCTAAAAAGTTAGGTCTTCGAACAGAAAGCTCATCAAGATACGAAAAGGGTCTTGATACAGAAAATACACTCCCTGCAGTTATGCGTGCGTGCGAGCTTGTGGAAGAGCTTGGTTGCGGCGAAGTAGTTGACGGCGTTATTGATGTTTACGGTACAAAGCCCGAAACTGTTACAATTAAATTTGAGCCCGAAAGAATAAATGAATTTATTGGTTTCTGCGTTCCTGCTGATGCAATGGTAAAGACCTTGACAGATTTAGGTTTTTCAGTAGATGGCGATGTTATCACAGTGCCGACCTTCCGTCCTGATGTGCTTTGCTTTAACGACATAGCAGAAGAAATTGTACGTATGTACGGCTATGACAAAATCCCCTCAACGCTTATGGACGGCGATACAACAGTAGGTATAAAGACCTACGGTCAGCAGCTTGAGGACAGAGTAAAGAACACATTGGTTGGCTGCGGTCTTTATGAAACATTAGTATTTAGTTTCACAAACCCCAATATTTTTGACAGATTAAATATGCCCGCAGACAGCAAAAAGAGAGAAGTGGTAGTTATTACAAACCCCTTGGGCGTTGAAAACTCAATTATGAGAACAACAGCTATTGCATCTATGATGGAAGTTGTTACAAGAAACGAAAACTTCAAAGCAGAAAACGTAAGACTCTTTGAACTTGGTAAAATCTATATCCCCAAAGAGGGCGAAGACCTTCCCGAAGAAAGACGAGTTGTTACAATCGGTATGTACGGAAACTGCGACTACTTTGATTTAAAGGGTGTAGTTGAGGTTATGCTTGACGATTTGGGCATTGCTAAGCGCTCATTTGAGCCTGAAAAAGAAAACAGTACATTCCACCCCGGCAGATGCGCAAATTTAGTTGCAGGCGGCAAAACAATAGGTGTATTAGGTCAAATTCATCCTGCAGTTGCTGAAAATTACGGTGTTTCAAGTGATGTTTATGTAGCTGAAATTGACTTTGAGGATATGCTAATGTTAGCAAAAATAGAAAAAACATACAAAAAGTTACCTAAATATCCTGCATCACAGAGAGATTTAGCGCTTATTGCTGACGATAGTGTATTAGCAGCGCAGATTGAAAGCATCATCAAGAAAAAGGCAGGAAATATCTTTGAAAGTCTCACATTGTTTGATGTATATAAGGGTAATCAGATTTCTGAAAACAAAAAGTCAATGGCGTATTCTTTAGTCTTACGTGATGAAAACAAGACGCTTACAGATGATGATGTTAACCCTGTTATTGAAAGTATCTTAAAAGAGCTTTCTGCAAAACTTGATGTAACCTTAAGATAACTGGTGATTTAATGTATAAATCAGTAAAAATAAGTCCCAAAAAACTAACAGGTAAAGTGTGTGTGCCGCCTTCTAAAAGTGCGGCACACCGCGCTTTATTTTGTGCTGCGCTTGCTTCGGGGGAGTCTACGATTTCAAACCTGTCATACAGTCAGGATATCCTAGCTACATTATCTGCATCAGAATGCCTTGGTGCAACAGTTGCACGTGAAAAGTCTACTGTAACCACAAAAGGAATGTGTAAAGAAAAAAACCTTGACAATGTTTTGATTGATTGTAACGAGTCTGGTTCGACGCTTCGGTTTATTATTCCTATAGCTTTAGCTATTGGTGGAAAGTTTGCAGTAACAGGCAGAGAAAGACTTTTAGAGCGCCCCTTAGACGATTACTATAAAATTTTTGATAAACAAGGCATTTTCTATAAAAAAGAAAATGACAGAATATACTTTGAAGGGAAACTCACAGGCGGAATATACGAGCTTTCAGGTAATGTGAGCTCACAGTACATAACTGGTCTTTTGTTCGCTCTGCCACTATTAGAAGACGATAGTGAGATTGTTATTACAACACCATTAGAGTCGTCTGGATACATCAATATGACTTTAGAGGCGTTAGAACGCTTTGGTGTTGAAATTAAGACATCAGACGATTTAAGACATTTTTACATTAAGGGAAATCAAACGTATAAACCTTACGATTATACAGTTGAGGGAGATTACTCACAGGCGGCATTTTATTATGTTGCCAACGCAATAGGAAACAACGTTGAGATATGCGGATTATCAAATGTATCGACACAGGGAGATAAAGCAATCCTTGAAGTAATTGAATTGATGAAGACGCAAAAGTGCGAACGAACAATAGATGTAAGTCAAATCCCTGATCTTGTACCCATAATGGCAGTTCTGGCAGTTCAAACGGAGGGCATAACTAATATTGTAGGTGCTGCACGTCTGCGAATTAAAGAAAGCGACAGACTATCGGCAATTACCAAAGAGTTAACAATGCTTGGTGCTACGATAGACGAATTTGAGGATTCTATCACAATATACGGAAAAACTGATTTTTGCGGTGGTGTAGTTGACAGTCACAATGACCACCGAATTGCAATGTCCTTGGCAATTGCTGCAACTGTTGCAAATGGCGATATCGTCATTACAGGAGCAGATAGCGTGAGGAAATCCTATGCGGATTTCTGGGATAAATATTGCGAATTAGGAGGGAGTTTAGAATATGGCGAATAGTTACGGCAAATTGTTTAAAATAAGCTTGTTTGGCGAATCGCATTCTGAGGCAATTGGCGTTGTTATTGACGGTGTACCCTCAGGCGTGGAGCTTGATATGGAAGAAATTTCTTTTGAAATGGTTCGTCGTGCACCCGGAAAAAACGCTTTTTCTACTCCCCGTGCAGAAAATGATATTCCTGAAATATTAAGCGGCATATTTAATGGCAAAACCACAGGTACACCTATTTGTGCGGTTATCAAAAATACAAATACACGCTCAAATGACTATCATCCTGAAATATTACGTCCTGCTCACGCTGATTACAGCGGAAAGCTCCGTTATAACAATTATAATGATTATCGTGGCGGCGGACATTTCTCAGGTCGTTTGACTGCGCCTATAGTGTTTGCAGGTGCTATTGCAAAGCAAATAATCAAGAAAGAAAATATTGAGATTTTTGCTCATATAAAAAATATCGGCAAGGTTTATGATGATTGCATTGATATGGCAAATCCTGATATAGATACTCTAAAGAAATTAAAGCTGGAAACCTTGCCCTTTATCAATGCTCAAAAGGTGAAATTGGCAGAAGAAGAAATTATGACAGCTAAAAGTTGCGCCGACTCTGTCGGCGGAAGTATCGAAGCTGTAATCTGTGGTATTCACGGCGGTGTTGGCTCTCCGTTTTTTGAGTCAGTTGAGAGTAGACTTTCTTCCATGCTTTTCTCTATCCCGGCAGTTAAGGCGGTAGAATTTGGTATTGGTACCGATTTTGCTGAAATGTTAGGCAGTGAAGCGAATGATAGCTTTGTGGTAGAGAATGACGTTATAAAAACTAAAACAAACAACAATGGCGGTATAAACGGCGGCATAACAAACGGTATGCCTGTTGTGTTTACTGCCACGATAAAGCCCACGCCCTCTATTGGCAAAGAACAGGAAACTGTCAATATAGAAACCAACGAAAACATAACAGCAAGGATATCAGGCAGACATGACCCCTGTATAGTTCAGCGTGCTGTCCCTGTAATAGAAGCAGCGGCGGCTATTACTGTTTTAGATTTAATGCTGGAGGCAAAGACCTATGCTTAATAAATACAGAAAGCAGATTGACAAAATAGACACCAAGTTTGTTAAACTTTTTGAAAAGCGTATGGACGTTGCCAAAAAAGTTGGAGAATTTAAAAAACAGCGTAATATGGAAATTTTTGTAGCAGAGCGCGAAAAAACAATTTTAGAAAAACGAGCTGCTCAGGTTAAAAATCCTGAATACAAAAAGTATGCGATGGATTTTTTTGAAAATGTAATGAGAATTTCAAGAAGTCTGCAAAGCAAAATTGTTTACAAAGAAATTCACTCCGAGATTGAAGCTGCAGATTTTAATGGTGAAAACCTAAAGGTTGCATATCCGGGCATTGCAGGCTCATACAGTGGGGAAGCGCTAAAAACATTTTTCCCCAATGCAAAGAACGTGATAAATACTGTCACATTTAATGATGTGGCAGAATTGGTTTCAAAAGGAGATGTCGATTACGGCGTTCTTCCTTTTGAAAATAATTCATCGGGCGCTATTGCAGATACTTTGGATTTGATAATTTCTCACAAGCTCCGCATTTCAGGTGAACTAAGTATTGATATCAACCATTGTCTTTTGGGGACACAGGACTGTGAGATTTCTAACATTGAGGAAATCTATTCTCATAATCAAGGTTTCTTGCAGAGCAAGGCTTATTTAGGTACCTTAGGCGATGTTAAGTGTATTCCACTGGATAACACTGCTTTTGCAGCTAAATTTGTAGCAGAAAGCAAAAATAAAGCAAAAGCTGCCATTGCAAGCAGATTAGCGGGAGAAACCTACGGACTTAAGGTGTTAAAAGAGAATATAAACGAAAATTCATCAAACAGCACACGCTTTGTAATTGTCTCAAACAAGCTGACAGGCGGAGCTGATTGTGATAAGATAAGCGCTATATTTACCACAAGACACAAAAGCGGTGCACTCTGTGATGTTTTGTCTGTGTTTGCACAAAACTCTATCAACATTTCTCACATTGAGTCACGCCCTTTAAAGGAACGTAATTTTGAGTATGTTTTCCATATTGATTTTGAGGGAAATTTGGCCGACGAAAATGTAACGTCTACAATTTCTCAGGTGCAGAGTCTGGGTGCAGAGTTTACAGTTTTAGGAAATTATAAGTCGCAGATTAATAAATAAGAGGCACATTATGGATAAAAATATTGTTTTAATCGGTATGTCGGGAGCAGGAAAAACTACTATCGGTATGGCGATGTCTTACAAACTTAAGATGGCTTTTGTAGATATGGACGCATATATTGAGAAAAAATATGATTTGAGCATTTCTGAAATATTTGAAAAACACGGCGAGGAATATTTCAGAAACATAGAAACAGAAACTGCCAGGTATTTGAGCGAAAACTATAAAAACACCATAATTTCCACAGGCGGCGGAGTAGTGATGCGTTCTGAAAATATGGAATATCTAAAGAGAACAGGCACGGTAGTTTATATCAACCGTACTGTAGAAAACATTTTAAGCACATTAAATGCCGAAAAAAGACCTCTTTTAAAGGCTAATCCCGATAAGCTTTATGAGATGCGCACAATGCGCCATCCGCTTTATATAAAATATGCAGATATCTGCGTTTTAAACAGTGGAAAGTTTGCAGAGTGTGTTGATAATATCTGCGAAGCAATTAATATGAATAACTAAAAGAAGAACCGCCAATAGGCGGTTCTTCTTTTAGAATATTTGATTTGCTAAATTTTTCATTTCTTTATACGTTTTTGCGCTAAATGCTGCTAACTTTAATTTTCCTGAATGCGGAATGCCTTTTAAATACCAGGCAAAATGTTTTCTCATTTCAGGAACGCCAATGTGTTCGTCTTTGTATTCTTGCATAAGTTCAATGTGACGAAGTAGTGCTTTGCGCTTATCGGCCGAGGGAACAGTTGTAATTGTGTTGCCTGCAAAAGCTGCTTTTATTTCAGCGAAAACAAATGGATTACCTAATGAACCTCTGCCTACCATCAAGCTGTTGCAGCCTGTTTTTTCGATAATGTTTTTAGCACTTTCGCCGTCTGTTACATCGCCGTTTGCAACCACAGGAATACTCACTGCATCACGAACCTGTCTAATTATGTCATAATCAGCATTACCTGAGTAAAACTGGTCCTTAGTCCTTCCGTGAACAGTAACACAAGCTACACCTGCGTTTTCCATTGTTTTAGCAAATGATACAGCATTTATGCTGTCTTTATCCCAGCCTGCACGAAATTTGACGCTGACAGGAATGGATACTGCCTTTACTACGGCTTCTGCCACTTTGCCTGCCAAGAGTTCGTTACGCATAAGAGAGCATCCGTCGCCGTTTTTTACAATTTTAGGAGCAGGGCAACCCATATTTATATCTAAATATTTAACACCTGTATCCTCTAAAATTTTTGCAGCTTCAGCCATAATATCAGGCTCATTACCAAAAAGCTGGACAATCAACGGAGCCTCAATATCATTTGTTTTTAGTAACTCGTTTGTTTTTTTATCCTTATAGTGCAGACCTCTTGAGCTTACCATTTCCGAAACTACCAAGTCAGCCCCATATTCCCGACACAAAGTACGAAAAGCAAGGTCTGTAACTCCTGCCATAGGGGCAAGAAAAATCTTATTGCTATAAAACTCTGTCATATTAGTTTGCTGCGGTAATCTGGTTCCAGATTTCTAAGTATTTCTGGTTAATATCGCCTTCGCTTCTTAACATTTCGCTCTTTTCTAAAATTGCAACGTCGGGATACAAGCCTTTGTTGTTCTTAATTGCGTCAGGAAGTAATTCCAAACCTCTTACATTAGTAATGCCATAGAAGGTTTCTAATGCGTTCTGAGCCGCGATTTCGGGCTTATGCATATAGTTTATAAACACTTCCGCACCTGTTTTGTTCTGTGCATTTGCAGGAATAACCATAGCATCTACACAATAAATAGTTCCGTTTTCGGGAATAGCATATTTTAATGTATCTTTTTCAGCCATAGCCTTGCCTGCCTCGCCGGAATAAACAAGACCTAACGTACCTTCACCGGAAATAATCTTGTCTTTAACTTCGTCAGTAACATAGCCAAGAATTAATTCACGCTGTGCGAGAAGGTCGTTTTTTGCTTCTTCTAATTCAGTGTCGTTTGTTGTGTTTACAGAATATCCAAGCTTTTTGAGCGTCATACCGATTGAATCTCTTACACTGTCAAGCATAAAGATTTTGCCGGAGTAGGCTTCATTCCACATAACTGACATATCCGTTACATCTTCTGTAACCTTAGTGCCGTCGTAAAGAATACCTACTGTAGACCACATATAGGGAACGGAATATTTGTTGTCAGGGTCGTAGTAGGGACTCTTGAATGTATCATTGACAAACTGATAGTTAGGAATATTGTTAAAATCCAAAGGCTGAACAAGCTCTTCGCGTACAAGTTTGTCAATCATATAATCAGAAGGGATTAAAACGTCGTAGGATGTAGTTTTAATCTTTGTGTACATATCCTCGTTAGAGGCAAATTCGCTGTATATAACCTTATAACCTGTTTCATTTTCAAACTGTTCAATAACGCCTTTGCCGATATATTCAGAGGCGTTATATACTCTTATGACTTTAGACGGGTCAGTACCGCAGCCGGAAAACATTAAAGAGCTGAGTAATACTGCCAAAAGCAAAGATATAATTTTTTTCATTTCATCATACCCCTTTATTTTAATATTTTTAAGCTTTTTCGGAAGCTTTGTGTGTTCTTACGTTTATTACTATCAAAAGTAACATAATAACCGCAAACAAAAGTGCAGAAAGTGCGTTTATCGACGGACTTACGCCTTTTTTAGCTGCGTTATAGATAAGAATTGATAAGTTCTCAACACCAGGGCCGGTGGTGAAGTAGCTGATGATAAAATCATCAATTGACAGAGTAAATGCCATCAAAAATCCTGTAATTACACCAGGCATAATCTCAGGTATTGTAACCTTCCATGTGGCAAGAGCAGGCGTTGCGCCCAAGTCTAATGCCGCTTCATATGTTCTGTTGTCTGCCTGTTTTAGTTTGGGCAAAACAGACAAAATAACATAAGGTATACAAAAGCTCATATGGGCAAGAATCAGTGTAAGTCTACCAGTAGGGAGCTTTGCCATATAGAACAATAGCATCAAAGCTATACCTGTTACAATATCAGGGTTTAAAACAGGAAGCATCGTAATGTTCATAACAGCACTTCTACGCCATCTTTTTAATGAGTTTATACCGATTGCGGCAACTGTGCCAAATATGGTAGACAGTACAGATGCCACAATTGCTACCAACAGAGTGTTGGAAAGAGCTGCCATAATCTGTCCGTCCTGAAAAAGCTCAATATACCACTTAAAGGAAAAGCCTGTCCATACGCGGTATTTTGACTCATTGAAGGAGTAAATAATCATAATGATTATCGGTGCGTACAAAAACACAAGGATCAAATATAAGTATAATTTCTGAAGCTTCTTCATATTATCATACCTCCTTGTGATTCTTTTTCTGAATCAGGCATAATAAGCATACTGATTAATATTAAAATCATAAGCACTAAAGACATTGTAGAACCGAAGTTCCAGTCGCCGCCTATGCCGAACTGCTTTTCTATTATGTTACCTAAGAGGTTTACGTTGTTACCACTCAAAATGCTGGAAATAGCAAAGGTTGTAATCGCGGGAATAAACACCATAGTAATACCTGATGAAATACCGGGAATACTAAGCGGGAATATTACCTTTCTGAATACGTTAAACTTATTTGCCCCCAAATCTTCTGCAGCGTTAATAATAGAGTAGTCCATCTTGGACATAACGGAGTAGATGGGCAGTATCATAAAAGGCAGGAAATTGTAAACCATACCAAAAATTACCGCTCCCTCACCGTAGAGGAACTGTATATATTCTTCGCTGCCTAAAATACCTACAAATCTTAAAAACTGATTTATAAGTCCTTCGTTTTCCAAAAGTGAAAGCCAGGAATAGGTACGAAGCAGCAAATTCATCCACATAGGGATAACTATCAAAAACATCATAACGCTTTTGTGCTTTAAATCCTTCGATGAAAGAATCAAAGCAGCAGGGTAGCCTAAAAGTATACAAATAACGGTGCTTATTGCAGCGTACAGAGCAGAACGTCCCAGTACTCCAAGGTATAAGGGTGTAAAGAAACGCTTGAAATTTTCTAAGGAAAAAGCAAAGCTTCCATCTGCCGCCTGAACGGTAAGACCGTAGAATGCCACCATTAACATAGGTACCACGATAAATATCAGCGACCATACTATGTAAGGTGCGGAATACCAGCGTCTGTTCAATTACTTCACCTTCTTCATAATATGGATATCATTGGGATAAAAATCAAGGTACACCTTACTGCCCACAGGCTCCATAGTAGTAGACTGAACTATCCAATCGTAGTCTGCAGCATTAATTCTCATTTCATAGTGAACTCCCTTAAATACAACAGAGTTTACCACGCCCTCGATTTTTCCTTTTTCTTTATCAAATTTAATGTCCTCAGGACGTATTACAACATCGACAAATTCAAAATCATCAAAGCCTTTGTCAAGACACTCAAATGTTGTGCCTGCAAATTCAACCAAAAAGTCCTTTTGCATAATACCATCGATGATATTACTTTCGCCGATAAAACTTGCCACAAATGCATTTTCAGGCTCGTTGTAAATATCAATGGGAGTGCCTTTCTGCTGAATTTTACCGTTGTTCATAACGATAATTTCGTCAGACATAGTAAGGGCCTCTTCCTGGTCATGAGTAACATAAATAAAGGTTATACCTAATTTTTTCTGGATTTTTTTAAGTTCCAACTGCATTTCTTGACGAAGCTTTAAGTCAAGAGCACCAAGGGGTTCGTCTAAAAGAAGCACCTCAGGTTCATTAACCAATGCTCTGGCAATAGCAATGCGCTGCTGCTGACCACCTGATAATGAGTCTATATTTCTTTTTTCAAAACCACTTAAGTTAACGAGTTTTAAAACTTCACTGACTTTTTCTTTGATAATATTTTTGTCGATTTTCTTTATAGTTAAACCAAAAGCAACATTGTCAAAAACGTTCATATGCGGAAAAAGAGCATATTTTTGAAATACAGTATTAAGACGTCTTTTGTAAGGGGGAAGATTAGTAATATCTTCTCCGTCAAAAAGAATCTGACCGTTATCAGGTGTTTCAAATCCGCCGATAAGACGCAACATAGTTGTCTTGCCGCAACCTGAAGGACCTAATATGGTAACAAACTCGTGTCTAGCAATCTCAACACTGAAATTTTCAAGAATATCCTCTTCGCCAAAACTTTTGGAAATGTTTTTTAGTTCAATGATAGCGTTGGACATTTATCACCCTCCTAAACTTCGATTTATGTAAAAAAGTTGATTAACAAAAATAAAAGCCGGAACACACATCGTTCTTATGCGTCCGACACCCCACATTTAAAAATATGCAATAATACATACAAAAAAATGAAATATTTAATTTACAATTTAATTATAACATATTTTTTTGAAAATACAACATTTTTTTTAAATTTTAATGAACTTTTTTTAAATGAATATTGTAGACAAAAAGAAAAAAGTGTTATATAATTAAAAAAGTTAAAGAAAAAATGCTGATTACGGCAGAAAGGCTAAGGATATACTATGAACGAAAGAGTACATGCGATGTCGCACCCACTCATTTTACACAAAATTTCAATGATACGCGATGAAAATACAACTGTTAAAGATTTTCGTGAGCTTGTTTATGAAATTTCACTTTTGATGGGTTATGAAGCTACAAGAGATTTATCTATGGTTGCTCAGCCTGTAAAAACCCCTTTGGCTGAAACAACAGGCAAATTTATTGCAAAGCAGGTTGCATTAGTTCCTATTCTTCGTGCTGGTCTTGGTATGGTTGATGCGCTGATGAGCATTATTCCTGCAGCAAAGGTAGGTCACGTCGGTTTATACCGTGACCACGAAACATTAGAACCAAAAGAATATTACTGCAAGCTCCCTCCTGATATTGACGAAAGACAGGTGTTGGTGTTAGACCCCATGCTGGCAACAGGTGGATCAGCTGCTGCAGCTATTGACTTTATTAAAAAACGTGGAGCAAAACGAATTAAGCTGATGTGCATTATAGGTGCACCAGAAGGTGTTGAGGCGGTTATGGAGGCTCATCCTGACATTGAATTGTTTATTGGTACAATTGATGAAAAATTAAACGAAAGGGGCTACATCGTTCCGGGACTTGGCGATGCCGGCGACAGACTTTTCGGCACAATTTAAGGAGAATATTATGACTATAGAAACATTAAGACAAGATATGGTTGCAGCAATGAAGGCAAAGGATAAAGTGACAAAGGATGCTATCTCATCACTTATTGCTGCAGTAAAGAAGGTTGCAATTGACGAAGGTGTGAGAGAGGATATTCCAGAGGCACTTGTTGATAAAGTAATCTTAAAAGAATTAAAATCAATTAAAGAACAAATTGATACTTGCCCTGATGAACGCACAGAACTAAAAGAGCAGTACACAACAACATATAAAATTGTTGAGAAATATGCTCCGAAAGTTTTATCAGAAGCAGAAATCAAAGAAATTATCACAACTAATTTTGCAGATGTTTTAGCTACCAAAAATAAAGGACTTGTTATGAAAGCCGCTATGAGCGAGCTTAATGGCAAAGCAGATGGCAAGTTAATTAACCAGATAGTTGCAGAGTTGTGTAAATAAAAAAATCCCCGCTTTGGCGGGGATTTTTTTATTATTCTAAAATATCTTCAATTGCTTCTTCGATAGCTTCATCGACGATTTTACTTACATTTTCAGAAGCTTCGGATTTTTCATCCTGATTAAAAATCTCAACGAATTCTTCGCCATTGATTTTTTCTTTTTCAAAGAGAGCCTGAGCTACATTGTGAAGCTTTGTCATATTATCGGTTAAAATCTTTGTACAACGTTCGTAAGCGTTATCAATAATAGATTTTACCTCTGTATCAATTTCAGCAGCAAGCTTTTCGGAATATTCGCGACCTGATGAATAGCTCATACCGAGGAATACTTCGTCATTTTCGCTACGGAAGGAGATAGGACCAATAGTGTCGCTCATACCGTATTTTGTAACCATATCACGGGCAATTTTACTTGCGCGCTCGATATCGTTAGAAGCACCTGTGGATATATCGTCAAGCACCAGTTTTTCGGCAACGCGGCCACCTAACAAGCTTACTAAATTATCTAACATATCGTTTTTAGAAACATAGTTTTTATCGTCAGTAGGAAGTGAAAGGGTGTATCCGCCTGCACGACCACGCTGAATGATTGAAACCTCGTGAACAGGGTCACAGTGGGGAAGTACGTGGTGGATAATAGCGTGACCTGCTTCGTGGTAGGCAACAAGCTTTTTATCCTTATCAGTAACAACCTTGGAGCGTTTCTCAGGACCTGCAATAACCTTAATAACCGAATCCTCGATGTGCTGCATTCTGATTTTCTTCTCGCCTAATCTTGCAGCAAGGAGTGCTGCTTCATTCATAAGGTTTTCAAGGTCAGCGCCTGTAAATCCTACAGTAGATTTTGCAACAAGTGACAAATCAACATCATCAGCCAAGGGCTTAGCTCTTGAGTGCACCTTAAGTATTTCTTCACGACCTTTTGAATCGGGAGTATTTACAACAATTTGTCTGTCAAATCGACCGGGACGAAGTAACGCTGGGTCTAAAATGTCAGGTCTGTTTGTAGCAGCCATAATTATAATGCCTTCGTTCGCACCGAAACCATCCATTTCTACTAATAACTGGTTTAATGTTTGCTCACGCTCGTCGTGACCGCCGCCAAGACCGGCTCCTCTGTGTCTGCCCACTGCGTCAATTTCATCAATAAAAATGATGCTGGGTGCGTTTTTCTTGGCCTGATCAAATAAATCACGGACACGTGATGCACCAACACCGACAAACATTTCGACAAAGTCTGAACCGCTTATAGAGAAGAAAGGAACCTTTGCTTCGCCGGCAACTGCTTTTGCTAGTAATGTTTTACCTGTTCCGGGAGGGCCTACTAATAAAATGCCCTTGGGAATACGTGCGCCCAACTCGATAAATTTAGAAGAATCACGCAAGAAATCAACTATTTCCTCAAGCTCTTCCTTTTCTTCGTCTGCGCCTGCTACATCCTTAAACGTAACATGGGTTTCGCCGCCCTGTGTCATCTTAGCGGTGCTCTTGCCAAAATTCATAGCTTTTCCGCCGCCGCCTGACTGACGCATCATTAATATCCAGAAGAAAACGAATATACCTATTGTCAATAATGTGGGCAGGAAAGATACCCACCAGGGAAATTCTTCAGGTGCAGGAGTATCTAATTTTAATGTTCCTTCATCTAATTGCTGCTGAATTTCATTGCCTGCATTTGCGTACAAGATACTGATTGAAGGGATATTGGCAACTCGCATATTTGAGTCCGGAGACGTTATTTCCTCGTCGAGAGCTATAGTTACTGTACGTTCTTCGATTACCATTTCCGTAACTTGCCCGGATTTTATATAGCTTAAAAGGTCAGAATAAAGAATTTGCTTTACGCCCGGCTGGTAGTTAAGTACACCGAAAATTATAAGTACAATACCAAGCAGAATAACGTAAAACCATATTCCGCTAAAACCTTGTCTATTCATATTTTTCAATAGATTCACCTCTGTTGATTATGTTCAGTTTAGTCTAACACATAGATTTTAAAAAGACAATATTACTTCAAAAAAGTTCATTTAATGTTAATTATTTTCATATACCTCGGGTTTTAAAACACCAATATAGGGTAATTCACGATATTTTTCTGCATAATCAAGACCGTATCCCACCACGAACTCATCGGGTATCTCAAAACCAACATAGTCAGCCTTAATGTCACGCAGACGGCGTGAAGGCTTATCTAAAAGACAGCATAACTTTATGGATTTGGGGTTTCTATCAGCAAAGTGTGCCAACAAATTGCATAAGGTGTTGCCTGTATCTAAAATGTCTTCTATGATAAGGACATTTTTTCCTTCAAAAGGCACGCCTGAATCAAGTTTGATTTTTAGTGTTCCTGATGTCTCAGTACTCGCGCCATAGCTTGAAACGCAAACCATATCAAAAGTAACAGGAAAATTAACTTCGCGCACCAAATCGGCATAGAAGGGGAGTGAGCCTTTTAAAACACACACAAATACAACCTCTTCGCCGTTATAGTCTGCATTAAGCTTTGCAGCAATTTCCTTTACCTTGTTGTGGATTTCGTCTGATGTAAACAAGATTTGTTTTAGGTCCTTATTCATAGATATTCTCCTTATGTAGGCTTATTTTAATATATTTTTCGCCGGTTTTGGCTCTAAAGTGTCCGTTGTTACGCACGCCGCACAGCCATATTATTTCCCCGTTGTATTCCAAAACAGGAAATTCATCTCTTAAAAAAGAAGGAATTTTATCATCAATCATAATGTCTTTGAGTTTTTTAACCCCGCAGTTGTTCAAAAACATCTTATCTCCATTCCTTTTGCTTCTCAAGCAAAAATCGGGATTAACTTTATCAACACTAAGATATAAAATACTTTTATCGTTGAAGGATACAGAACCGCTGTCTTCTTCAACAGTTACAGATAAAGATAGCTCAGGAATATAATATGTACCAAAACCGCACAAATTATAGGAAAATTCAATCCTGCTACGTTTTTTTACAAAATAAACAGTGTCATACTTTACATACAGTTCTAAAAAATCATTGATGGTTGTAGAGTTTCCCTCTGTAAGTCCGTCATATATTAAATTACACACATTACCTGTAATGTGTTTGCGACAAAGGTTGTAAACTGCTTTTTTTATAATACGTTTTGCCACGTATATATCCTCGGCCAACAACGCATTTAAGTTAAATGAAACACCGTAATGATGTATATTTACAAGGGTATCATACCGCTCTATAACGTTTTTTTCTAAAAAAGCGTTCGCTTCGCCAAATAATTCAATATTTGACGAAAATGTGTCGATAAAAGAATTGTTGAATTGATTTTCTACCAAGGGAATCAAATTATGGCGTATTTTATTTCTTGAATAATCATCAGACAGGTTAGTTGTATCTGTGACAAAGTCCAACCCTTTACATCCGATATATTCCTCAATTTTTTCTCTTTTAAGACACATAATCGGTCTTATAACATTTATTTCGTTGTGCACTGGTATTCCAGATAAACCCTTGATATCTGTGCCGCGGGCTATTCTCATAAGGACAGTTTCAACGTTGTCATTTCTATTATGCGCAGTAGCGATTTTATCTGCATTTAATGTTTCTTTCAGTTCTTTTAAGAAATCATATCTTGCAATTCTGCCGGCTTCTTCGCAGGATAATTTATTTGTAATGGCTAATGCCTTTACATCTACTTTCTTGCAATAGAAAGGAATTTTCGAGTCTTCTGCAAGTTTTTTTACAAAGAGCTCGTCACGGTCTGCCTCTTCATCACGCAGTTGATGGTTTATATGTGCAACATAAAGCGTCAAAGAAAGCTCTTCCTTTAACTCTTTAAGAATATCAAGCATACAAACAGAATCAGCTCCGCCGGAAACGGCACAAATAACAGAATCGCCTTTATTGAGCAGATTGTGCTTTGTTATATAGTTTAAAACTTTATTTATAATTTCCATATCTAAACCTGCTTTTGAGTTTAGTGAGCGTTGTCAGCCTCCAAAAATCTTGTGTATTCACCCTGGAAAATAAGGTCAATAGTACGCAGAGAACCACTTCTGTTTTTAGCGATATTAAGCTTAACAGCACTCCTGTTTTCAGGGTCTTTGTCATCACGGTAAAGGAACATAACGATATCGGCATCTTGCTCAATAGAGCCTGACTCACGAAGGTCAGAAAGCTTGGGACTTGAATCGTCGCTGCGCTTTTCCGATGCACGAGAAAGCTGTGAAAGCGTGAGTATGGGCACATTCAATTCCTTTGCAAGAATTTTTAATGAACGTGACATATCAGCTACTTCCTGTTGTCTGCTCTCGGCACGGTCACCTTGCATTAATTGCAAATAATCAATTACAATAAGACCTAAGCCGTGCTCTGCTTTGAGTCTTCTGCAGGCAGCTCTGATATCCGAGACCTTAACAGCAGTTTTTTCGCTTATATATATTGGGGCCCTGCCCAAAGAGTTAAGTGCGAGAGCTATTTTTTCCCAATCGTCGTCATTTAATTCGCCGGAGCTTAGATGACTGTTGTCAATCCCCATTTCTGAACTCATAATTCTTGTTACAAGCTGAGTAGCTGACATTTCCAAACTGAATATTGCAACAGGGACGTTACCGGTTATTGCAGCTTTTGCAGCAATATTTAAGGCAAAACTGGTTTTACCAACACTGGGGCGTGCGGCCAAAATGATAAGGTCTGATTTTTGCAGACCATTAAGCTCGCGATCGAGTGTTTTTATGCCTGTAGGTACGCCTGTGAGCTCACCCTTGTTGTTGTAAATAGCAGTAAGGTTTTCGTGAGTATCTATCAATACGTCTTTAATGTGGCGCATATTATTGCTCTTGTTGTCTAAAGCATCAAATATAAGCTTGCCTGCAATGTCTGCTACATCGCCTGCATTTGTACCTGCATCCAAGCTCTGGTCTTTGATTTTCTGTGCCACATCGGCAAGTCTTCGTCTAAGTGCCTTTTCACGTATTATATCAATGTGCTGTTCGATGTTTGCTGTTGTGGGCAGAGTAGAGGCAAGGTATGATAAGTACTGAATACCACCTACTGCCTCAAGAGCAGATGCAGCTGTCAACTCATCAGAAACCGTAACTAAATCTATAGGAATATTGCGGTTAAAAAGAGACAGCATAGCTGCAAATATCTTTTTGTTGGCTTCTATGTAAAAATCGTTTTCTATTAAAAATTCAAATGCCGTAGTTACACACTCACGATTGAGAAGCATAGAGCCTAATATGGACTGTTCTGCTTCTTTATTGTGCGGCATAGCACTCTGTATTAAATTTTCATTCTGAATATCCATCAGCGGACAGTCCTTTCATTGGTTTATAATGGGAGAACTTCTACCTTTACCTTAGCAGATATTCCGGGATAAACTTTAACAACGGCTTCTGTTGTACCTAAAGTTTTAATGCTTTCAATCTGCACTTTTTTCTTGTCAACCTCTACGTGAAGCTGCATCTTTATTTCGTTAGCTACATCCTGAGCAGTAATAGAACCAAAAAGCTTACCATTTTCGCCTGATTTAGCTTTGAATGTAACTTTTTTTCCTTCTAACTGTTCAGCTAATTCACGGGCTTTTGCTTCTTCCTGATTTTTGTGGAACTGAGCTGCGCTCTTTTTGCCTTCCAGTTCGTTGATTGCTGACTTGTCAGCAACAATTGCAAGTCCCTTGGGAAGCAAAAAGTTTTTTGCATAACCATCGGATGCGTTTATTAAATCGCCTTTTTTGCCCTGACCTTTAACATCGGCTTTTAAAATTACTTTCATATTTATACCTCTTTCTGTAGTTAGTTTGCGTTTTCAATGTAGTAATTATCAACGGCTTCTATCAGCATTTCCTTTGCAGTTTCGGCAGAAACGTTTTCAAGCTGTGCGCCTGCAATCGTCAGATGTCCGCCGCCGCCTAATTTTTCCAGAATAACCTGAACGTTAATCTCACCTAAAGAACGTCCGCTAATACTCACGTTATTTCCGCATTTGAGAATAACAAAGGATGCGATAATTCCTTTTATGTTAAGCAGTTCATCAGCAGCCTGCGCCATAACTGTATGTGTAATATCGCAGTTTTCAGGAGCGATGCTTATAGCTATGTTATTCCTGATAATTTCGGCGTTTTTAATAATTTCAGAACGCCTTACATATGTCTGCAAATCCTGCTGGAAAACAGTTTTTACAGCAATGGTATCAACGCCCTGTTTTCTTAAAAACGACGCCGCTTCAAATGTTCTTACGCCTGTTTTAAAGGTAAAATTCTTTGTATCTACTACAATACCTGAGTAGAGCGCCTCGGCCTCGAACTTAGTAAGTGACATTTTGTTTGAAGTGTATTGAAGAATTTCAGTTACCATCTCACAGGTAGATGAAGCGTAGGGCTCATGGTAAACTAATGACGGATGCTCTACAAAATCTGCATTTCTTCTGTGATGGTCGATGACAACTATTTGTTTTGTGCTCTCTAATAGAGAAGGATCTTCTAAAAGAGAAACTTTATGTGTATCAACTAAAATTACAAGTGTGTTTTGTGTAATTATTTCTTTTGCGTCATCTGTGGATATCACAAGACCGTTGTAATCTTCGGTATTTTCAAGCTTTGACAATACATTTGCTACAGTTTTGTCATAGGTTTCCATAGCGATCGCCATGGGAGTGTTGTGAATACGACAAATTCTCAGCAAACCAAAGGCGGCGCCTACGCCGTCGATATCTGCATTTTTGTGCGTTAAAACCACAACATTTTCTGCGTTGTTAATAAGTCCCGATAGCGCAAAGCTAACCACACGAGCCTTAACACGTGTGCTCTTTTCGTATTCCTTTGTGGCGCTGCCGTAAAAGCGGAACTGCTCACTATCTTTTATAACTGCCTGGTCGCCACCGCGACCTAAAGCCATATTTAAAGCATTTCGTGCAAAATAATCATTTTCAGGAAGATTAGAACCGTTAAGGCCGATACCAATACTTATAGACGCTGGAATAGCGTTATTGGCGTTGATTTCTCTGATTTTTGATAACACTTCAAATTTGTTCTTAATAAAACCTTCAAGATACTTATATTCAAAAGTAATAAAGTACTTATCTTTTTCATATTTGAGAAGAATGCCGTTATTTTCGGCTGCCCAGTCATTGATAACCTTATAAACTTCAGCCTGAAGTTGCGGTACCGAAGATGACGGGGTAGAGTCCATTAATTCGTCGTAGTTATCTACAGTCACAAAGCAAGAAAAGGTCTTTTCTGCTATATATTTCTGACGGAGTTCCGCTGCTTCTGTCACATCGTCAAAATAAACCAATGTAACAGCCTTTCCGCTATCTGTAACAACCTGAGGAGTATTGCAGATAGCCTTATAAATTTTTCCGTTGAGTTCTAATTGACAAACAGCACCATTTTTGTTATCTGAACTCAGAATTGACGTATTAAAATCTTCAAACAATTTGTCAATTTCGCATTCGTTTAAGCTTTTATCAGGAAATAAATCTTTAAATTCGCTATTATACCAAAGAACAGCGCCTGCCGCGTCTAAAAGAACAATAGGTAACGGAAATGACAATAGACTGTCATTGTTGTTGTGAGCACTGAGTGAAATCTGTTCAATCATTGTGTTAATCTTTTTTCTTGAAAGGTGCCCGAACAGCAAACTCAAAGAAAAAATCACAACAGAAAGCACCAATTGTATGATACCTAACCAGTAGAGGTCACTCATCAGCATAAGTATACCTAAAATTACAAATGCTAAAATATAGAACTCTGTTACTATATGAAATTTTCCGTTTTTCTTGCTATTCATAAAAAATCACTCCTATCAAGCAATTCTATTTGTTCAGCTTGCTTCTGTAGTTAAAGCAACCATCCATTACGCCCATAATGCTTAGCATTATAAATGGAATGCCAAACATAGTCAAAGATGCTGAAACCAGCACAACTAAAACAACGTGCCTTAGGGCGTTATTTTTCATTTTGCGCTTTAATATAAAGCTGATGTAAGATAAGCCAAATATAAAAAACACAAATGAAGCAACAGTTATTACATTTGCCAACGCATCACTAAAGTAGCTGCCTGATGGCAGGAAAAGACTAATCAACGACAATACAAGATATGATATGCTGATAGTTCTATCAGTGTGCAAATCAGCAAACTCAATATACGATGAAGTATTTACCTTTGTTATTTTGAGTAGCTTTTTAAAAATCCAAAAATAAAGCAATGCAAAGCAAGTACCTATGATTATTATCATACTGGGCAAAAATCTAATAAATACATCAAGCAGAGCAGATATAACAGTTTTGAAGTCCGCCTGAGAAATTTGTCCCTCGTACAATGTATATACCGACTCCATTGAAGAGGCCAATATTGTCCGCAGATTTTCATCACTTCCTAAAAACTTAATATTCATTATCACAAAAAGAGAATATATTACAGCCAGCAAACCAACTGTTTTAAATTCCGACAACTTTAAATTATAACCTATACCCAAGGTAAGGCCATATAAAATTGTTTCAACACCAAGGTAAATTCCTGAGAGTAAATTCTGCGTAAATACAGTGTATAAAACCAAAATACACGCAGATACAACTCCAACAAAAAGATAGTGATGTCGGGTTACAGTGTATCCTAACAACGCTGCCACAAGAGCTGTAAAAAGCATCGAAACAATACCCAAAGGCAGAGTAGAGCCAAGGGTAAAAATTATCGTCAGTATTAGTATTAAAGCGTAGTTTTTAAACTTGTTTTTAGCCAATTAAAATACTCCTGCTCATAATATCGTAACTTATATTCTAACATAATATTTTCAAAATATCAACAGTAAAATTAAATTAATGTAACAAAGCCATATTTTAACTAATATTTTCTTGCATTTTAAAAGGCGATATGTTATAATATATACGTTTTAGACGCTTGGTGTTTTAAGATGTAAGAGATAAGCACCAAAATTATATTGTTTGATGTTTATGTCTTATCTCTTATTACCAAGCGCTTAGAACAAATACCCGTTTTGCCCGCAATTCGGATATTTTAAAATAAATTCACGCGGGCAGAAAGGTTATAAGATTATGTACAAAAGCTTTAAAACAGAATTTGCAGGCAGACCTTTAGAAATCGAAACAGGTAAGTTTGCTGAACTCGCCGGTGGCGCTGTTATGGTTAGATATGGCGAAACCTGCGTATTATCAACCGCTACAATGGCAGCTAAGCCCAGAGAAGGTATTGACTTTTTCCCTTTAAGTGTTGACTTTGAAGAGAAGTTATACTCAGTAGGCAGAATCCCCGGCGGTTTTACAAGACGTGAGGGCAAGCCCTCAGACAAGGCTGTTTTAACATCACGTGTTATTGACAGACCTATCCGTCCTTTGTTCCCCAAGGATTTAAGAAATGATGTATCAGTAGTAAATACAGTTATGTCAGTTGACCAGGACTATTCTCCTGAAGTAGCAGCTATGATTGGTACATCAGTAGCTATCGCAATTTCAGAAATTCCCTGGAACGGTCCTATCGGCGGCGTTGTTATGGGTTATGTTGACGGACAGCTCATCATCAACCCCACACTTGCAGAACGTGAAAAGAGCGACCTTTATTTGACTGTTGCAGGTACAAAAGAAAAGGTTGTTATGATTGAAGCGGGTGCTAAAGAAGTTAAAGAAGACGTTGTTTTTGATGCTATTATGATGGCTCATGAGGAAATAAAAAAGATTTGTGACTTTATCTCAGCTATTCAGGCTGAAGTTGGTAAAGAAAAAATCACATACGAGCCTCACGTAGTTGACGAAGAGCTCTATAACGATATTAAAGAATTCGGTATGGATAAGCTCAAGATTGCTTTAGACACAGACGACAAAAATGTTCGCGAAGCAAATATGAAGGTATTCTACGAAGAATTATATGCACACTTCGAAGGTAAATACACAGACGAAGAAAACGGCGCAGAAATTACAGAAGCAGTAGAGAAGTTAATGAAATACATCGTTCGTCGTTGGATTTTAGACGAAGGCAAACGTGTTGACGGTCGTGGTATCACAGACATAAGACCTTTGAGCGCTGAAGTTTCTATCCTTCCCAGAACACACGGTTCAGGTCTTTTTGCAAGAGGACAGACACAGGTTCTTACAATTGCCACACTCGGTCCTATTGGCGAGGCACAGATGTTAGACGGCATTGACGCAGAAACAGAAAAGCGTTATATCCACCACTACAATTTCCCCTCATACAGTGTAGGCGAAACAAGACCCTCAAGAGGCCCCGGCAGACGTGAAATCGGTCACGGTGCTTTAGCAGAACGTGCGCTCGAGCCCGTCATTCCCAGCGAGGAAGAATTCCCCTATGCATTAAGACTTGTTTCTGAAGTACTTTCTTCAAACGGTAGTACATCTCAGGCAAGTGTCTGCGGTAGCACATTAGCACTTATGGATGCCGGTGTTCCGATTAAAGCACCCGTTGCAGGTATCTCTGTTGGTCTTGTTACAGAGGGCGACAGATTTATCACTATGGTTGACATTCAGGGCTTAGAAGATTTCTATGGCGATATGGACTTTAAGGTAGCAGGTACAAAAGAAGGTATCACAGCTATCCAGATGGATATTAAGATTGACGGCTTAACTCCTGAAATCATTAAGCAGGCTTTTGCTCAGACAAAAGAAGCAAGAAACTACATCTTAGACGAAGTTATGTTGAAGGCTATCCCTGCTCCTCGCACGGAACTTTCAAAATATGCTCCTAAAATTTATACAATGCATATTGATAAAGATAAGATTCGTGACGTTATCGGTTCAGGCGGTAAGGTAATCCAGAAGATTATCGCAGAGACACAGACAAAGATTGATATTGAAGAAGACGGCACAATCTACGTTGCAACAAGTGTTGAAGAAGACGCTAAGCGTGCTATGGAAATTATTGACGCCATCTGCGGCAACATTGAAATTGGTGCAATCTTCAAGGGCAAGGTTACAACAGTTACAACCTTCGGTGCATTTGTTGAATTTATCCCCGGTGTTGAAGGCTTGTGTCACATTTCAAAGCTTGAAAACAGAAGAGTAGCTAAAGTTGAAGATGTTGTTAATGTAGGCGACGAAATTATGGTTAAAGTAATGGAAGTTGACGAAAAAACTGGCAAAATCAGCTTGTCTCGAAAAGACGCATTAAACGAATTAGAAGGCGCAAAAGAAGAAAACGAATAATTTTTGCTCGGAGGCGAAATTATGAAAATCACATTAAAAGACGGTAATATATTAGAATATAGTGAGCCTAAACATTTGTATGAAATCGCAGGCGACATCTCAGAAGGTTTGATGCGTGCTGCACTTGCGGCAAATGTTGACGGCAAGATTTTGGGAATGGGTGAAGTAATAGAAAGTGATGCTGACATCACTTTCCTTACTTTCGATGACCAGGAGGGCAAAGACGTATTAAGACATACTGCATCACATGTTCTTGCTCAGGCGGTTAAAAGACTTTATCCTGATTCTAAGCTTGCTATAGGACCTGCTATCGAAAACGGTTTTTACTATGATATTGATACAGATGTTTCTTTTACGCCCGAAGTTTTAGCTAAAATCGAAGCTGAAATGAAGAAAATAGTAAAAGAAAATCTTCCTGTGAAAAAGTCAATTAAATCAAGAAACGATGCTCTTAAATATTTTGAAGAAAAAGGAGAAATATATAAAGTAGAGCTAATTTCTGATTTGCCTGAGGACGCAGAAATCAGTTTTTATGAGCAGGGCGAATTTGTTGACCTGTGTGCTGGACCTCACGTTTCATCAACAGGTAAAGTAAAGGCGTTTACCTTGACAGGTACAGCAGGTGCCTATTGGCGTGGAGACGAGAAAAACAAGATGCTCCAGAGAATTTATGGTACAGCATTCTTAAAAAAGAGCGATATGGAGGAATTCCTGGCAGCACAGGAAGAGGCAAGAAAACGTGACCACAATAAACTCGGTCGTGAGCTTGATATTTTCACAACTGTAGACGTTATCGGTCAGGGCTTGCCTGTAATGCTTCCTAAAGGCACAAAGATTATCCAGACACTCCAGAGATGGGTAGAGGATCACGAAGAAGCAAACGGTTGGATGCGTACAAAGACACCATTGATGGCAAAAAGCGACCTTTACAAGATTTCAGGTCACTGGGATCATTATTTAGATGGTATGTTTGTAATGGGCGACCCTGAGAGCGACAAGGAAGTATTTGCACTCCGTCCTATGACTTGTCCCTTCCAGTATCAGGCTTATCTTTCTAAGATGAGAAGCTACAGAGATTTACCGTTGCGATATGGCGAAACATCTACACTTTTCAGAAATGAAGCATCAGGCGAAATGCACGGACTTATCCGTGTTCGTCAGTTTACAATTTCTGAGGGTCACTTAATGTGTAGACCTGACCAGTTAGAAGAAGAATTTAAGGCTTGTCTTGAAATGACAAACTATATGCTTGATGTACTGGGTCTTTATGAGGATGTATCATACAGATTCTCTCAGTGGGATCCTGACAACCGTGAGAAATACATCGGTACTGACGAACAGTGGGCAGAAGCTCAGGACACAATGAAGAAAATTCTTGACGATTTAGGTCTTGACTACAAGATAGGTGTTGGAGAGGCTGCATTCTATGGTCCTAAGCTTGACATCCAGATCAAGAACGTATTCGGCAAAGAGGATACGCTTGTAACAATTCAGGTTGATCAGATGCTTGCTGAGAAGTTTGGTATGGAATACACCGACAGTGACGGTTCCAAGAAAAATCCCTACATCATTCACAGAACATCTATTGGTTGTTATGAGCGTACTTTGGCTCTGTTAATAGAAAAATATGCAGGTGCTTTTCCCACATGGTTAGCTCCTGTTCAGGCTAAAATTCTTCCCATTACAGATGCGCAGAAGGAATACGCAAGAGAATATGCCAGAGTTCTTCGTGCTAATGGTGTTTTAGTAGAAGTAGATGACAGAAATGAAAAAATTGGTTATAAGATAAGAGAAGCACAGTTAGAAAAAGTTCCCTATATGCTGATTGTTGGAGAAAAAGAAGTAGAAGCCGGTGCTGTTGCAGTACGCTCAAGAAAAGAGGGCGACTTAGGTCAGGTTTCTAAGGAAGACTTTATTTGCAATATCACAAAAGAAATCAGAGAAAAAGTCAGATAAAAAATATTTGATTTTGAGGAGCTGATACTATGTGGATAGTAATTTTTATAACGCAAAATAAAGAAACAGCTAACCACGTAACCGAACTTTTGCGTGAAGCAGGTTTAATAGTTAAAATGAGGTCAACCGGCACAAGAGGAAATGCTGCATATGGTTGCTATGAAATTTTACTTCCTGAGTCTGAAGTAGAAGAAGGTCACAAGGTTTTGATTTCCGAACTTTATTAAGAGAATGTAGCTTTATCCCAGTCAGCCCATGATGAAGGAGAAAAAACGTGGGCAGAAAGGTATTGATGAGATATGAAAAAAATTGGTGTTTTGACCAGTGGCGGCGATGCTCCTGGTATGAATCCTGCTATACGTGCTGTTGTTCGTTCAGCTTGCGCGATGGGCATGGAGGTTATAGGCTTTAGAAAAGGATACTTAGGACTTTTAACAAATTTATACGAAGAAATGGGACCTCGTTCCGTTTCCGATATTTTACACAGAGGCGGCACAATATTGCAGTCAGCAAGATGCCCCGAATTTAAAAAGCATGAAGCTGTAGCTAAGGCAGTAGAAAATGCAATAGCTTTAGGTATTGAGGGGCTTGTAGTAATAGGCGGCGACGGCTCTTTCCGTGGTGCGCGTGACCTAAGCTTGGCTGGACTTCCTACTGTAGGTATTCCCGGAACAATTGACAACGATATTGGCTGTACCGACTACACAATTGGTTTTGATACTGCATTAAACACTGTACAGGACGCAATCGATAAAATTCGTGATACCTGCCGCAGCCATGATCGTTGTTCAGTAGTAGAGGTTATGGGCAGAGATGCAGGCTACATTGCAGTAAATGTAGGTATCGCTTGCGGAGCTGAAGCGGTTATTATTCCTGAAAAGGATTTTGATTTCGAAAAAGATATTTTGTCTGAAATTAAAGCCGGTATTAAACGTGGTAAAGAACAGCACTTAATTATTGTTGCGGAAGGTGTAACAAAGGACAATATGAGCGCACTTAAAATGGCAAGCCGTATTGAGGAGGAAACAGGTATTGAAACAAGAGCTACAATATTAGGTCATATTCAGCGTGGCGGTAATCCTACTGTTAAGGACAGAGTTGTTGCAAGCCGTATGGGTGTTGCTGCAGTTGATCTTTTAAATCAAGGCTTAGGAAATCGAATTATTGCTATAGAAGGCGACAACATCGTTGACTTTGATATTTTAGATGGATTAAATATGCATAAAAGCCTTGATAATGAATTAGTAGGCGTAGCTGAAATTCTTTCGTTATAAGATAAAAAAATTGCAGAATAAAAAGACTGTGCAGTGCACAGTCTTTTTATTCTGCTTGTATATATTTAATATCGTATTCGTTAAAAATATCTATATAACTATTATCTAACTTTGCTTCTGTAATAAAGTAATTAATTTGCTCTATAGGAGTGAGCTTGTAAAAACCTATCCTGCCAATTTTAGAAGCATCGCACAGATAATATTTTTCGTTGGAGTTCGCCAACATCTGCTTTTTAATAGCGCATTCCTGTTCGTTGCTTTCTAAAATACCTGCCTCAGGAGATACACCTTTACTTGAAAAGAAGAACTTAACAGCGTAAAAATTGCTCTTAATGGAGTTTTCAGCTAAATATCCAACAGTTGATTGGTTGTTGCTGACAACGCCGCCAACACCGATTGTTTTTATATTTTCCACATTTGATAATTCATTTATTACTCGTAAAGAATTACTGATTACAGTAACATTCTTAAGTTTTTTGATTTCTTTTGCAATATAAAATGTAGTAGTAGAGGAGTCCAGAAAGATTGTATCGCCGGGCAAAATATGTTCAGCTGCTGTTTTGGCAAGCTTTTCTTTAGCAGCTAAGTTTGTCTGCTTTCTTTTTTCAAGCGATACTTCGTAGGAGCTGTCTGCAAAAGGAACAGCACCTCCGTGGGTTCTTACCAAAACCTCCTGGTTTTCCAACTTTTCTAAGTCACGTCTAATTGTTTCTTCGGTAACACCTAACTCTGTGCTGAGCTTGCTTACCCATACAGCACCGTCTAAATTCAATTTTTCTAAAATTATTTTCTGGCGCTCTAACGCAAACATTTTTTCACCTCAAATTATTTCTTTTTAATAATTTTTACTTTATCGCCGTTACGGAGTAAAGTAGAGTTAGCATCATCGGTATCAATGTGCATTTCACATCTGAAATCGTCACGTACACGAACCTGAACATCGTAAAATCTTGTAGGTTTAATACCTTCAACAACAACGTCAACATATTCGTTGTCGGAAATGTTGTTTGCAGCAGCGTACTCAGGATCTAAATGGATGTGTCGATTAGCAATAATAACACCTTCATTAAGATAAACAGTACCGCAGGGACCAACAAGCACCAAACGTTCAGAACCTTCAATTTTACCTGAGGGACGAACCGGGGGACTTACCTTTAAGATAAAAGTATCTGTTTTAGATATTTCCACCTGTGTATCCTTTCTTACAGGTCCCAAAACTCTTACTTTTTCTATTGATTTTAAGGAAGGACCAACAAGTGTTACAAACTGGTCTGAAGCAAATTCTCTTCCCATAAGTGTCTTTTTCTTTGTCAGCTCAAATCCCTCGCCAAAAAGAATATCCAAGTCTTTTCTGGACAAGTGAACGTGTCGCTGAGAAACACCGATTGTAACTTTATCTCTATTTTCTTCAAAATCAATAACTGCTTTTTTTACAGCTTCGGTTATTTCTTTAATATCGTACATAATAATACACTCGCTTTATAGAAAATTATTCTTCAATATCAAAAAACTTAATAATCTCATCGTGAGGACGGGCGATAACTGCCTTGCCAAAGATTTCGCCTATAACCTTAGCGCTTTCTTCGCCTGCTTCAATTGCAGCTTTAACAGCGTCTACCTTTCCTTTGATGATAAATGTAACAAGTCTGCCACCAAGACGTTTTTCTGAGTGAATAAGTCGAACATTTGCAGCTTTGAGCATAGAGTCAGCACCTTCAATAGATGCAACAAGACCCTGTACTTCCAAAAGACCGATAGCTTCATCATTGTTTGCAGGTGCAGAGTAGTCAACACCTAAGAAACTTTTTGGCAACTTTTTGTTATATTTATCTTTGTTGATATCCATAAGGTATGCCATTTTTTCCACACCGTCGCCGGGATTGGGGATGATGTGAGAAACAATGTATTTACCCTCTGATTTTGCGTATTCAACACCTGCTTCAACTGCAGCTTTAACTGCAGCAACGCTACCTTCAAATTTAACAATCATAACCAAAGGAGCAGGAACATCGGGACTAATAGGTCTGTTTCTGTCAAAAGCTATAATCTTTACGTCTGAAGTTTTTGCTACAATATCTGCTACGCAAACAGCTGTTGTAAAGCTATATACTTCTACCATTCCTAATGCGTTCATAATATCAATCCTTTATCTTGTAAATTATACAATACGAAGACCGTCAACCATAACGCATCTTCTTGCTCTTGTGAATGAGTGAGCGGCAGTTAAGCCTTCGCCTGTGGGACCTGCAATTGTAAATGTTGTATAACCTTCGCCGCCTGCGCCGATACCAGCGTATGAGGGAGCATTCTTAACGAAGATTGTTGTTTCAACAGCCTTAGCAAAAGCTGTTAAGTTATCAATATTCTTAGAATGAATGTGAGCTGTGTGACGGTTGCCGTGTTCAGCCTTTACAGCCATTTTAATAGCTTCGGCAATGTTGTTTACACGAACAATAGGAAGAATAGGCATCATCATTTCAACCTGAACAAAGGGATGTAATTCGTCTGTTTCGCAGATAATTAATCTTGCATCAGAATCAATGCCTAATTTCTTTAAGAAAAGACCTGCATCCTTACCAACCCATTTTTTGTTGATAGAGTACTTACCATCCTTTTCAACTAAAGCGATACTCTTTAACTGTTCAGCCTGAGCTGAATTTATAAAGTATGCGCCGTTCTGTGTCATATTGTGAATGAGCTCATCAGCAATGTTAGCAAAAGCAAAACATTCTTTTTCGGCAATACAGGGGAGATTGTTGTCAAAGCTTGCACCTGCAACGATGTCTTTTGCAGCTTTAGCAATGTCTGCTGTATCATCAACGATAACAGGGGGGTTACCTGCGCCTGCACCAATTGCTTTTTTACCGGAAGAGAGAAGTGTTCTAACAACGCCGGGGCCGCCTGTAGCAACCAACATACGAACAATAGGAGAAGTCATCATTTCTTTTGATGAATCCATTGTGGGTTTATATACAGAAACTACCAAATTTTCAGGACCACCTGCTTCGATAATAGCACGATTAACAAGGTCAACTGCGTAGTTTGCAACTTTACAAGCGTTGGGGTGGGGGTTAAATACAACGCCGTTACCGCCGGCAATCATACCGATTGAGTTACAGATAACTGTTTCGCTGGGGTTTGTGGAAGGTGTAATACTACCGATAACACCATAGGGTGCCATTTCAACTAAAGTAAGACCATCGTCACCTGTCATAGCCTGTGTTGTTAAATCTTCTGTACCAGGTGTTTTGTTAGCAACAAGCTGGTGCTTGATAATTTTATCGGAGACTCTGCCCATACCTGTTTCTTCTACACCCATCTTTGCCATTACTTCAGCCTCAGCAAGTGTTAATTTTCTGATGTTTGAAATCATCTTTTCTCTCTGCTCAACAGAGTATGATTTATAGAAAAGATAAGCTTCCTGAACAGCGGCGAGCGCATCGGACATATTTGTGAATACACCCTTTAACTTTCTGTCGCCTGTAGGTTCAGCATTTTCTAAATTTTTAATTACACTTTGTACTATCTGATTAATGTAGCTTTCGTTCATTTCCATTTTAATAGCCTCCATTTAATGTATCGTATTCCTTTTAGGAAAATTTTAAACTAAATTAATGTCTGCCAGAGCTTTTCATCGGGCTTTGCAATAATTGAGCTGTCAAGAAAGAAACCATTGTCTTCCATTTGATTTTTTGTTCTCTCAATAGCTGCTGTAACCGAAGCTACGCTGCCTGTGATAAACATATAAGATTTGCCACACATACCTTTTGCAATACGCAGTTCGATTAAATCAACTTCGGCAGTTTTTGCTGCTGTATCGGCAGCAACTATAATAGAAGCTGCAGAATATGTTTCTAATACGCCCAATGCATCAACATCGCCAAGACTTGTTGAGCCGTAAATAGCGGAGAAAATAGATTCATCAGGGTTACCCAGCACGAAACTGTCAATTAACTTTTCGTCGTATAATGCTTTTGATGCATCAACTGCAGCTCTTACTGCTGATAGTTCTCCTGAAATTATAACTATGTATTTACCGGGACAAACTGTCTGAGCCTCGATTATTTCAACATCGGCTGTTTTTACCATTGTATCAGCTGCTACAACACCTGTTGAAACAGTAAGATACTCGACCATACCGATTGCTTTACTCACTCTACATCTTCCTTTCGAGATTATTTGCTCTTAATAATTATGAAATGTTCATTGGCCTCTGCCACAACGCCGTTAATAGGGGAGTGGATGGGAAGACCCAAGGCTTTTTCATCAACGTCTGCAACAATCTGACCAATCTTAACTTCGTCGCCTGCTTTAACAATAGCACGAGCCGGAGCGCCGATATTTTGGTTAAATGTAAGACGGATTTTTTTAGGTATAATTTCCTTTTCAGTCAGTGGAGCAGGACTGTTGTATTTAGACAATCCGAGTCGCGCCGTTAATCTTGAAATAGGAACCAACTTCATATTGCGGTGCTTATCCGCAACAGATTCACCTGTAATTTCAGGGATTGGAACACCGTTTTTCCTTAATCCAATTTTATATTCTGTAATCAATGTTCTGGGAGATAACCCCTGAGGACATGAGTACATTTCACATATTCCACAACCTGAACAGAAGAAAGTGTTTAAAAAGGGTGCTAAATCCTTAGTTACACCGCTTGTGGCTGTTCTCATAAATGCGTGAGGCTCAATAGGATGTCCTAACAGATTTCTTGAACAAGTGTTTGTACAAGATCTGCACTGACAACAAGCAGCCATAGCACGCTTTAAGCTTAAGGAAATTCGTGTTTTTTTCTTTTCGATGACCTGATGATTTACAGGTAAAACCAACAGAGCAGTAGTGGTCTTTGTAACCGTATCCAAATCGTTTACAAGCTTGCCCATCATTGGTCCGCCGTTAATTATAGCATACTCATCAAGATATGAACCGCCTGCAACGGCAATTAATTCCTTAAAGCTCATACCCAAGGGCGCCTTGACAGTAATTGGATTATTTACTGCACCTGTGATGGTAACAAAGGAGTGTGTTACAGGAGCATCTGTATGAATCGCGTTATAGATATTAAGCATCGTTTCAACGTTAAATACAGTAACACCAACAGATATAGGAAGCTTACCGGGAGGTACAATCCTACCTGTTGTTTCGTAAATTGTAACCACTTCGTCGCCTGCAGGGTACACCTCAGGTAAATAAGAAATACTAAAATTATTAAATTTATCTAAAACAGAATTTACTGCATTGATTGCATCTTTATATGTTTTTTTGAGTGCTATGATAACTTCATTGGCACCGGTAGCTTCTTTTACGGTTTGTAATGCAGATAAAATTTCGTAAGCGTATTCTGCTAAAACCTGCCTGTGAAGCTTTAAGAGAGGCTCGCATTCCGCACAATTTAATATAATTGTGTCAGCGGCGTCTGTGAGTTTAGCGTAAGCGGGGAAGCCTGCGCCACCTGCACCTGCAACGCCTGCGCCTCTTAACTTGAGTTTTAACTCGTTAAGGGTCATTTTATCACAACTCCAGTTCAGAACCGTTATCTACAATACCTACAATAGCCGCATCTACGGGAGAATTGTCTAAGTTACAGCCGATACGAGCAGCGCTGCCCTGTGCTACAACTACAACTTCGCCGATACCTGCACCTACATTATCAATTGCAATTATTTTTGATTTACATTTATCGATTGATTCAAATATCTCTACAACTAAGAGCTTCTGCCCCTGTAATTTTTCGTTTTTGCGTGTAGAAACAATATTTCCAGTTACTTTTCCGATGATCATAATTTACACCATTCCTTATAATATAATTGGAACAAATATGCGGTTATTCCGCGTCGGGAGAAATACTCCCGACGCAAAATGAAACCTCTTTGGAAAAGATTTAATTATTTAATAGCGGGTAAAATCTTTTCAACATCGTTGTGGGGTCTGGGGATAACGTGTGGAGCAACGAGCTCGCCTAATTTTGCAGCGTTTGAAGAACCAACTTCAACAGCTGATTTAACAGCGCCTACATCGCCGCGTACCATAACGCTAACGAGACCAGAACCGATTTTTTCTGTGCCAACTAAAACAACGTTAGCTGCTTTGAGCATAGAGTCAGCTGCTTCGATAGCTGCTACTAAACCTCTTGTTTCTACCATACCTAATGCTTCCTGTGCCATTTTAATTTCTCCCTTCAAATTTGTATTATTTAAATTTTCTTTAACTGACACTGTGTCGTTTACTTTTGCAGGTGCCGTCTTTGCACTTGCGGGTTTTGCAGCACTTTTTGCAGGAGCTTTCTTCTTTGCAGAAGACGCCGCAGCAGTAGTGCTTTTTTTCTTTTCAGCCATTTAGCTCACCTCAAATATTAGAGTGTAGGTAAAATGGATTCAACGTCTGCGTGGGGTCTGGGAATAACGTGAACTGCAACGAGCTCGCCGAGCTTAGCTGCGCATTCTGCGCCAACTTCTGTAGCAGCTTTTACTGCGCCTACATCGCCACGAACCATAACGCTAACGAGACCAGAACCGATTTTTTCTGTACCGATGAGTGTAACCTCAGCTGCTTTAACCATTGCATCAGCTGCTTCAACTGCTGCTGTTAATCCTCTTGTTTCAATCATTCCTAATGCTTCTTTAGCCATTTTTTAATTCCTCCTGATATTATTGTTCGTTAATAATTACTACCTTCAAACCTTCCATCTTAAGGTTTGTTTCATGTGCTTCATTTATCTGTGAGAGCGGGAAGCGGTGTGTGATAAGTTTTTCTAATGGCAAACCGATTCCTTTAGCTCGTTTTAAGAAATCAAATGTGGTAGCGTAATCACGAAGTGTGTAAACCCATGAACCAACTGTTGTAATTTCCTTTGAACAAATGTCAAAGTGGGGGTTGATTGTAGCATCTCCACCGTTGATGAAGAAGCCGAGCTCACAAAGACCGCCACCGCGTCTGATGAATTTGTAGATATTAGCATGTGCAATAGGTGAACCTGTGCACTGGAATGCAAAGTCTGCTAAGTATCCGCCGAAAGCGTCTTCTACAGCTTTTGTCAATTCCTCAATACCTTTGTGATTTTTGAAGTTAACAGACTTTGTAGCACCCATTTCAGCAGCGAAAGCTAAACGCTTGTCTTCGCCGTCAACTGCAACAATGTTTTCTACGCCCATTGTTCTCAAAATTGCGATACACAAAAGACCGATAGGTCCGCAACCCTGAATAACAACTCTGCTGTTAAATCTTAATGTACCAACTGTCTTTGCTCTTTCTACTGCGTGAATTAAAACTGCAGCAGGCTCGATTAAAAGACGAAGGTCTAAGCTTAAATCGCTTACATTAAATACTGTTGAGCCGCCGCGGATTACCATGTAATCAGCAAACCAGCCGTTTAAGTGAATGTCGTCATCGGGTAACAAGCCATAAACTTCGGCACCGTCGCCAACGTTCTGCTTGTTAAGATCATACATTGTGATATCAGGGCTATCCTTAAATATCATACATGTAACAACCTTATCGCCAACAGCTAAGGGTTTACCTGCACTGTCAACTTTAACGTTTTTACCTATTTTAACGATTTCACCAGAACCTTCGTGTCCTAAAACAACAGGGATGAGACCGAAGGGGTCTCTTTTGAATTCGTGAGCATCTGTTCCACAAACGCCGCAACCTTCAACTTTAACTAAGATATCGTCATCGCCGATCTCGGGGATGGGGAATTCCTTGATATCGTAGTGTTCTAACTTAGTGAGCATTGCTGCTCTTGAGGTCTTAGGAATTTCGCCGCCGGATTTTTTGCAAGAACCGTTGCAGCTGTGCGGAACTTCTGTCTGCATACTTGAAAGCACTTGTTTTACAATTGCTTCAATGTCGTTTGAATTAATAGCCATAACAGAACTCCTATCTTTAAAGTTTTTAACATTTACGCATTTCTTTTACTAATTCGTCGAATACTTTACCGCCGAAATCGGCAAGATATGTATCCTGTTCCTCGCTGCCACCTGATACACCCAGACCGCCAACGATTTTACCGTTAACCTTAAGCGGAACACCACCGCCGAATATAACAATCTGACCGTTATTGGTAAACTGAATGCCGTACAGAGGCTGGTTAGGTTGGCTTAAAGTCTTGAGGTCGATAGTGGACATCTTTAATGCTACAACGGTGTATGCTTTTTGAAAAGCCACATCGTAGCTTGCAATGTAAGAATCGTCCATACATTCTACCAAAACGGGACGAGCGCCGCTGTTTGATACAGCAACAACTGCGTTTACACCGATCTTGGCAGCTTCAGCCTCAACCTTTTCGGCTAACTTTTTAGCGAGTGTCAAAGTCATTTCAGGCTTTGATTTAATGTTATTTACAACATCTTCGACAATTTTTGTAATTTCTCGGTCATTCATATTTAAGACCTCCCGAAATTATTTGCCTAACGCTGCAATAACTTTTTTTGTAATTTCAGAAACTAAATCGCCGTCTGACGAACCACATGAGCAGCTGCCGCCGCAACCGTGACAGCTGGGTTTACCCGCCTGAGCGTTGGGGCATACATCTGCAGGGTGTTTGCCCTTCATGCCAAACTGTCTTCTAATCTCGTAGAGTTTTTCTACCTGGTCTTTTGACAATTCCTGAGGTCCGCCTAACTGTTTAGATAAGAAGAGAAGCTGAGCGTAGAACTCTAATGATTCCATCTTGTGGTATGCAGCAAGGAGTGAATCAGAATATGCAAGTGCGCCGTGGTTTTCGAGCAATACAGCATCGTAGTACTGTAAGTACTTTGAAACAGCGTCGGGGATTTCGTGTGTTGAAGGTGTGCCGTACTCAGCTATCGGAACGCAACCTAAAGCGATAACAGCTTCGGGCATAATGGGCTGTGTAAGCGGAATGCCAGCGATAGCAAAGCTTGTTGCATAGATGGGATGAGCATGAACAACAGCCTGAACGTCGGGACGTTCTTTGTAAACTCTCATATGCATTTTGATTTCTGATGAGGGTTTAAAGCCTTTGTTTGCCTGGATTACGTTGCCATCAGCGTCAACCTTACAAATGTATTCGGGTGTCATAAAACCCTTACTAACACCTGTGGGTGTGCATAAGAATTCGTTGTCAGAGATTTTTACTGAAATGTTACCGTCGTTGGCAGCAACCATACCTCTGTCGTAAATTCTCTTACCGATGTCGCAAATCTGTTTTTTGATTTCGTATTCGGATACCATTTTGCATTTCTCCTTTTCGGTTAGAATTTATTTTATTTTTTTATAAAACACAATATCTATTAACTGCACTAATCTTATCACAGCAGGATTAGTATGTCAAGTGGTATTATGTTGTTTTTTGTTGTTTTTTGTTGGTTTTTGATAAATATTGAAGCAATTCATCAATTCCTTCGCCTGTAACAGAGCTTACAGGGAATACTTTTTCGCATCCGGCCAACCTCAACCAGCTTTCAGCAAGCTCAGGACGAGCCTCCGGATGGTCAATCTTTGTTACGATACCGATAACTTCCCTGGTGGTCATTCCGGTAACGTTTGGGCTGAATAGAGAATAGGGCTCAGTAGCACTTGCCAGCAAACCTACAATATCTGATTCGTAAGCGTAAAGAGCAATTGCTGCACCGAACTGCCTTGTTTGTATGTATTCGCCTGGGGTGTCTATCAATATATTTGAGTAGTTGATAGCTTGTGTTTTTTCATATCTTATTTTTTCGCCACGCAGCGCCTGTGTCAATGTTGTTTTGCCTGCCTCGCTGCGGCCGATAAGTATTAATTTTTTAATATCTAATTCTTTTTTACTCATATCAGGTCTTTGTTATATTGCAAACAGTAAAGCCTAAAACATCTCTTGTGTATTCACAAAGAGCGCGTAAAGCAGCCTCCACCTCAGAAACTGTACCTGTTACAATCAATGTACCGCTGAAACGGTCAACAAAACCAATTTCTGCACCTGAGGATTTTGTTGCAATATCTGCAATTATAATCGCTGTTTCAGCAGGGGAGATAGTTACGACACCGATAGCCGACTTGGTGTAGTCAATATTGGGGTCTAAACCAAGCTTCTTATAAAGAATCTTTTCAGGATTTGCGATTATATGTGCTATTGTTATCTGTTTGCCGGGAACCAGCTCCTGAACTATTCTGGTTTTTCCCTTTAAACTGAGCAATTCTTCATCGTTCATAACTTAACCTCCTATCTGACAGTGAAGTCTTGTCTTTTGTGCCGAAGCCAACAGTTTTTGCATTTTTTCCTCTGTGGGAGGTTCTAAATTCTCAAGCTCGTATGTTCGGCCAAGACCTTTGTATTTGTCAATTCCGAATTTGTGATAGGGAAGAAGGTGTATTTCATTTACATTAGGTAAGCTTTCGGCAAACCTTGCGATAGAAAGTATTTCTTCTTCTGTATCGTTAAATGTAGGAATGACAGGAACACGAATTATTAATTTATTTGCTTTTTCTGCGATTTTCTTTGCGTTTTCTAAAATCAGTTCATTAGGTCTTGTGGTAAACTGTTCATGTTTTGCTGAATTTGTGTGTTTTATATCCATCAAATAAGTATCCAAATAGGGAAGATACTTTTCAATAGTTTCAAATTTAGCAAAGCCTGTAGATTCCATTGCGGTATTGATGCCGTTTTCTTTGCACGCCTGAAGCAGTGCAACTGCAAACTCGGGCTGACCTAAGGATTCGCCACCTGAAAGGGTAACACCGCCGCCTGAACGTCTGTAATATTGCATATCACGCTTGATGGTTTCTATAACCTCTCCGACTGTAACATCGCGGCCGACGATTTTCTTCTTACCACCAAATTCCATTTCTTCGATATTAAAGCGCTGTGACTCAGGATTACAGCACCATTTGCATCGTAAAAAACAACCTTTTAAGAAGATTATTGTTCTGATACCGGGACCATCGTGAACGGAAAATCTTTGAATATCAAATATTCTGCCTTTTACATCATAAATGCTCATATTTATTACATTCCCTGTTCTGTTCTGTTAATAATATCATCCTGAAGTGATTTTGATAATGTTGTAAAGAGTGCGCTGTACCCAGCTACTCGAACAACAAGACCTTTGTACTTTTCAGGGTTCTTCTGTGCGTCGATAAGTGTATCCTTATCAACTACGTTAAACTGTATGTGACTACCTTTGCGATCGAAGTATCCACGAACTAAAGAGCAGAAAGCTTCTAAGCCTGATGTACCCTTAAGTGCTGAGGGATGGAACTTCATATTAAACAATGTACCGTTCGACGCAATGTGGTGGTCAAGTGTTGAAACTGAGTTACAGGAAGCTGTAGGACCTGTCACATCCTTACCGGCAGAGGGAGATACACCATCAGCAACAGGTGTGAAAGCTAAACGACCGTCAGGTGTTGCACCTGTCTGTGCACCAAGTGGCACATTGGCTGATACAGGGTATAAGCCTGCCTGATAAATACCGCCTCTGGGGTTTTTGTATTTTTCAACGGGTTTTGTATATGTATAAGCAACATCACGGGCAAAAGCGTCAACCTCGGGAATGTCGTTACCGAATTTCGGAACTTCGTCGATTAAAGCACGAATCTTTTTGTATTCATTTGCCTTGGGGTTGTTTTCGCTTGCTGCTTTTACTGTCTGTATAATTCCTGCGATAGCAGCATCGTCAACTGTCTTACCTGCACGAGCAAGCTCGCTGGCAACATTGATTACAATCTGCTGAATTTGTTTATCAGGAATACCTTCGCCGTAGTTATTAGCCATAGCTTCTTTCAACTCTGAAAGAGTAAATTTCTTTTCTTCAAATACTAATTTTTTAATAGCAAAGAGTGCGTCTGCCATATTTGCAACACCAAAGCCCTGAGGACCTGTGAAGTTGTAAACAGCACCGCCTTCCTGAACAGATTTGCCTCTGCCGATACAATCTTCGACCATTGAAGAAAGGAAGGGGAGAGGAGCCTTTTTCATATGAGCGACGTCAATTGCATTATCAGAGTTAACCATAAGACCGATAAAGTAGCTTGACTGCTCTTTGTAAGCGTCATATAATTCGTCAAATGTTTTCATTTCGGCTACATCTTTGGTTCTGGGGCCAATCTGTACACCATTGTCAACGCCCTGCGAGAATACCATTTCCATAGGACGGCACATATTAAAGAATGCTGCGTCGTGCCAGCCGTCTGTTTTACCGCTCTTCTGAGGTTCAACACAACCGATGATATTGTAATCTAACGCATCGTTTAATGTAAGACCGCGGTTAACAAGTGCCGGAATGATAACTTCATCATTGTAGTAGGCAGGAAGACCAATACCTGTTCTGGTAAGCTCTGCTGCTTTCATCATCAAATCGTGAGGTGTTCCATTCCAGATACGGATTGAAAGTGAAGGCTGGGGGAGCATTGTGTGCATTGAAGCATTGATACACATAAATGATAAATCATTTGTAGCATCAATACCTGATGATGACTGTCCGCCTACAACCAAATTCTGGAATAAACTATATCCCGCAAAGCCCTCTGCGGTACCTGCATCACGAACTTTACTTGTATCATTTAACTTAACCCAGATACAGTCGATAAGCTCCTGAGCAAATTCGGGAGTGATAGCGCCTGCGTCTAAATCCTTCTTATAATAAGGATACATATACTGGTCAAAACGTCCGGGAGAAATAGAGTGACCGCTGCCTTCTACCTGAATAAGCATCTGAACAAACCAGAATGACTGACAAGCCTCGTAGAAGTTTTTAGCACCATTTTCAGGAACGTTAGCACAGTTCTGTGCGATTTTTACCAACTCTGCTTTTCTTGTTTCATCAGTGCATTTTTTAGCTTCTTCAGCCGCAAGTAAAGCATATCTCTTAGAGAAATAAATAGCCGCTTCACAAGATTCAATAACTGCCTCTAAAAACGCAGAACGCTCGTTAAAATCTGCTTCTGTCAAATCGTGCTTTGCAAGCTCTGCTTTAGCTTCTTCCGAAATACCGCGGAAACCTATTTTTAAAACCTTGCCGTAGTCAACAGTAACGTGACCAACACCGCCGTATAAGTAGTTGCCGGGAGTAAATATATTGTGCTCCATAGCAGCAAGTGTAGCGTCATCCATCATAGAAAGAGCAAATTCGGAAACTGATTTACCTTTCCAGTATTTATGTACCTCGCGTAACGCCTTCTTTGATTCCTCAGAAATATAGAAGGGGTCAGCACTTCTGTTTTCTATAGTATCAAATTCCGCTTCAATCCAGTCATAAGAATACTCAGGAAAGGTCTGACAGCTTCTTGAATTAACTGTAGGTGTACCAACGATGAGCTCATCAGGACGGATTGTAACAGAAATGTTCTTCAAAATGTGAGCAAAAGCCGCAGAACGTCTTTTAATCATAGGAAGAGATTCTGTATTTTTATATGATTCTGTAAGCAAAACAGCACGTTCGCTCTCAAGTTGAGGTTTAGCGTCGAGCAGACGGTCTACTATGCGTGCGACTCTGTCTGTTTTTGGTGCGTCGTAAATTTTGTAACTATTCATATCGGTCACCTTTCTCAATAATATTTAAAATCTCATTAGTAACATTGTTTGTTTTGTATTTGCACATCCTGATAACTTCAGCGTTGGCGTTGTTTGCAGCAAAAGTAACTCTTGCCCGCCTTAACATACCCAAATCGTTTAAGTTATCGCCAAAAGCCGCTGTTTCAGAAACTGAAACGTTATATCTTTTCTGTATAGATTCAGCAGCAGTTCCTTTATCAATTCCTGCCTTTATATATTCAGTCCATTCGGGATCTTCATATACCTTATTTAATATACCGGATTTAATACCCAAATTATCAAGTTTGATTTTTGCCTTTTGAGATAACTTTAAAAATGCTACTTTGAAAACATCGCCGGGGATATGCAAAACTTCATCAAAAGTTATTTTGTTACCAAATTCTTCGAAGTTCTTGTCCGATAAATAATATGTGTAGTCTTTTGCATAAATTACCATCGCCTCGTAGTCGTTCTTATAAGTTTTGGACATACAAGCGGCCTGCGACTTGTTTAGAGGAGAGGAGTATGTTAGATTATCTTTTTCAACCGCCAAAGCCCCATCACTGCAAATGAAAGTAATCTTGTTTACAAGAGGAGCAAAAAGCGTTTTCAAATCAGGATAACTCCGTCCACTGGCAATGCAGAATTTTATATCAGAAGATAGGGCGTGCTCGATTGCACTGAATACGTTATCGGAAATACTTTTAACACCACGAGGGAGAAGTGTTCCATCAACGTCACAAAAAATCATACGAATTTTTGTATTATCCATACCTTTCCTCCATAAAATCCTACTATCACATCTATACAATATATATGATAATGCATTTTTACAATTTTGTCAATAG
>JAZQBQ010000079.1:0-44588 GCA_045545755.1 Congzhengia sp.
AATCTATCGAAACATTAAAATATTCAGACATTTTATTCAGCATATCAAGGCTCGGTTCACGTTTGCCATTTTCATAATGGGAAAGGGCTTCACGGGAAATATTCAAGTCCATTGCTACCTTAAGCTGATTGAGATTACGCTCTTTTCTGACTATTTTCAACCCTTTCATTCAACCACCCCTTGACTTTATTGTAACAATTTGTTACAATAATTATGTTACATTATGTAACATAATTACACCCAAGGAGGAAAGTATTATGAAAAAGTTTATTTGTATTTTATTATCTGTAGTCTTAATTTTATCAATGTCAATCGGTGCATTTGCTGAGAGTGAGAAAGAAACCGCGGCAAAAGAACTTGAAAAGTACGGGATTGTAGGACCAAGAAATTATTTGGGCGAGTTGACCGTTGACGGACCTGTAACGCGAGCAGGATTGACAAAAATGCTTGTGCTTATAATGGGGTTAAGCCCAAACAATATGAGCTGCGAATTTACAGATGTTCCTGCTGACCATTGGGCGTATAGTTTTATTGCACAGGCGGCAGCGCTTGGGATTGTAAACGGAATGGGAGACGGCACATTTGCACCTGATGAATATGTTACATATCAGCAGGCTATGAAGATCGTAGTTTGTGCATTAGGCTATGGCGTAGGCGCTGAACACAAAGGCGGTTATCCTCACGGATATGTTATGACGGCAATGAATTTGGGACTTACGCCAAGTGAGGCAATAATGACAGAAAATGCTGACCGTGGGGAAATTATGATAATGTTGGCAAAAGCTTTAGACGTGCCCATAATGGTGGCGGTAGAAAGTGAAAATAAAACAATCTACAAAGTGCTAAACGGCGAAGATGGAGAAAGGTTTGTAACATTAAGAACAAGGTTAGAATAATGACGAAACGACGCCCCTCTGGGGGGCGCTTCCTTTTATTTCAACAAACAATTGATTTTTTTCTGTTTTGGTGATACAATATTCAATATAACCGAGCAAAGGAGTTTTGTATATGTCAAACATCTGGCACGATATTTCGCCGAAAAGAATAAATGCAGATGACTTTATCTGCGTTATAGAAATTACAAAGGGTAGTAAGAAAAAGTATGAGCTTGACAAGGAGTCGGGCTATCTTATACTTGACAGAATCTTGCACACATCAACCCATTACCCTGCGAACTACGGATTTATTCCACGTACCTACGGCGATGATAACGACCCGCTGGATGTGCTACTTTTGTGCTCTGAACAGATTGAGCCTATGACGCTGGTGCGCGCGTACCCTATTGGTGTGATTTCTATGATTGACAACGGAAGAAATGACGAAAAGATTATAGCAATACCCTTTAGCGACCCCAACTACAATATGTACAAGGACATCAGCGAACTGCCCAGTCACGTTTTTGATGAGATGCGCCATTTCTTTACGGTGTATAAAAATCTGGAGAATAAAACCACGGCGGTAAACGAAGTAAGCAATCGTGATGTGGCGCTGCAAGTAATAGATAAGGCAATAAATGATTACGTAGACAAATTCTGCAAATAAGAAAACCACCCCATCGGGGTGGTTTTCTTATTTGATGTCTTCAACTACATTTTCAGGTGCAGTGAGTAATTGTTCCGGATTTTCCAATACTTTTTTTAGCATCTTAAATGCTGTGGCATAATAATGTCCGTCGCAAATTCGCTCGTCGCATACTACAGTAAAATCTATCATTCTGCGCTGTTCAACCTCGCCGTCTTTATTCATAACGCACTCTGAACGCTTTTTGCCCATAGCAATAAAGATGGGAAGGTTGCCGAAATTATAAAGATGGTGGAATATTGGCGGCATACCGAGGGAGCCCATATTTGTAATGAATAGGGACCCGTGGAAGGGGCTTAGCTTTGTAAGCCAGCGGGGGAGTAAGCCAAAATAATCCAAAAGCTTTAAAAACCAAACAACAAATTTAAGTATAACTGCAGGGAATGCCATAAGAACGCGGGCTGCAGCATCCATATTGTTGTGGTCGCCCTCCTGCTTGTTTTCTTCTAAAAGCTTAGTGAGATTTTCGTAAACTGTATATAAAGTATCTGTAGGAGTGGCATCGAGTTTCACTACCGTTTCGGGAGCGTTTAGTGCCATTTCTTTTTTTATAGCCATACAGATTTCCATATTTTTGCGTGCGTAAACTCTTTGTCCACGGATAAAGCGATTGATACCGGGGCATTGTGAGGCAACTCTTATGTATGCTGCCATAAACAGGTGTATCATACCCAGCCCTTTCATACCTTCTAATCTCTTTTGGCGGAGGAGCTTTTCACATTTTTCCACATTAACAGATGCGGAAAACGAGTTTGCAGCGCCGATGCGGGTTGGCATAATAAAGGGCGCTACTGCGTCCATAGGTGCTCCGCTTTTTATCCTTCTGCCTTCTTTGCGACTCATATATGTACCTCTCTTTATTTCCAATTATATACCATTTTATCACATTTTATGACAAATTACAAGAGAAAAAGAGGGGGTGTAGCAAAATGAAATCATTTTGCTACACCCCCTCTTTCTTTTGAACGCGGATAGGAAAAAATGTTCCTGAATGGGCAAATCGAACCCGCAGGGGATACCCGAATGCTCGCTGCACTGTGCTCTACTCGCCATATTTCTGTAAAATAGAAATAGTTGGCTCGTTACGCTACTGCGTCTCCCTCAAAAAAATGGTCAATAAGCATTTTTTGAAAAAGGAAAAGCTACGGAGTGTTAAAGATTCGCATTACGCGAATCTGATTATCGGAGTATGATTTTCCGCACACCGAGAGGAGAGGTTTGTTCATAGCAAAAAGGAACATATTTGAGAAAAATCTCAAATATTGAGATTTTTCAACAAATTTGCTACAAATCTATTTGTTTCGCTCTACCTATTCTATCAGTATTTTTTCGCCTTTTTGCGATCAGGACTTTTTTACATCCATCGTCTATTCGCAGTCATATGCTGCACATTTTGTAATGCAGGCAGTAGAAGTTACAACCAGTGTGAAGAAGCCAAGCAAAGCACCTGTGATAACAGCACCTAAGAAGCTTGTGGCAGCAAATGTTATACCCAAGAGGATAACAGACGTTAAAATCGTACCCAGCAAGCCTGTTAAGAGTGCAGGGACAGATGAGCGTGCACAGCCACGGGAGTTGGCGCTACGCACCAATACGGGAGAAAGCACCAAATACACAACTGCAATGCCGAAGAGCACCCATAAAAAGGCAGGTGCTACGACGATTGTAGCCATAAATGTGAGGGCTGCAGTTATTACGCCTATGACGATGCTTGCCACTATTGCGATTAATGGGCAAAGTCTTAATATTTTCATGTTTTCACCTCCAGTTTCAGCATATGCTGAATCGGGAGAAAATGTGAGCACATTCGACAAAAGCACACGGGATAGAGTTGCATTTTTTCTGTGTTAGGTGTATAATACCTATTGAGGTGTATAGAATGGATTACAATTTTCACGCACACACGCCCTTGTGCCGTCATGCAACAGGCACAGAGCGGGAATATATAGAAGCAGCCATTGCTGCAGGGATAAAGCATTGGGGATTTTCAGAGCATATTCCCTTTATCTTTCCCAATGGCAAGGAAAACTCATACAGAGTTCCAATGGTGGAGGCAAAAGACTATATAAACACAGTAAATAAACTAAAAATGGAGCATAAAGACAAAATAAATATCCATTTAGGCTTTGAAATGGAGTATTACCCCGAACATTTCGAGGAAATGGTGGAAAATGCACGCAGATGGGGTGCGGAGTACCTTATTTTAGGTCAGCACTCAGTAGGCTCGGAGCCTGATTTTTTCTTTTGGTCCACCGAACGAACAGAAAATTTAGAATATTTAAAAGATTACGTTTCTCGTGTAATTGCTGCAATTAAAAGCGGCGTTATCACTTATGTTGCCCATCCTGATATGTTTAATTTTGTGGGCGATGATGACATTTATAATGAAGAAATGATAAAAATCTTAAAGGCTGCAGAAAAGTACAACGTGCCTTTAGAAATTAATTTTTTGGGCATTCGTGACAATCGTAACTACCCCACGGAGCGCTTCTGGAAACTGGCGGAGTGCTACAATGTGCCTGTGGTATTTGGCTTTGATGCTCACGACGTTGCGGGAGCGCAAGATTTGGCATCTTTACCTCGTGCTCTTGAAATTTGTAAAAAATACAATCTTAGAGTATTAGATAAACTTGAATTAATTAAACCTTAGAGGAATATTATGAAAGAACAAACAAGCTTTTTAAAAGGGATTAAAGACGGACTGCCTATATGCTTTGGATATTTGTCAATATCCTTTGCCTTTGGTATATACGCCTGTGCTAACGGGTTATCCATACTTCAGGCGGTTGTTATGTCTATCACTAATTTAACATCGGCGGGGCAGTTGGCATCTGTTCCTATAATTGCAGCAGGGGGAACAGTGGCAGAGCTGCTGATTAGCCAGATAGTCATTAATCTTCGCTATGCCTTAATGTCGGTGTCATTGTCGCAAAAGCTGGGAAAGTCAGTCAGAATGATTGATAGATTCGTGATAGCCTATGGCAATACAGATGAGGTATTTGCCGTAGCTTCCTCAAAAGAGGGCACAGTAGGAAGAAACTATCTGTACGGGCTGATTTTAACGCCCCCTATCGGTTGGACATTGGGTACTTTTTTGGGAGCTGCCGCAGGTGCGGTGCTGCCTGAAATGTTGGTATCTGCATTAGGTATAGCAATCTACGGTATGTTTATTGCTATCGTTATGCCCAAGGTAAAGCACGAGCGCCCCACGGCGCTTTGTGTTGTGGTTGCTATAATTTTGAGTTGCCTTTTCTACTATGTACCGGTATTAAAGGCAATACCCTCAGGCTTTACAATTATAATCTGTGCAGTAATAGCAAGCGGCGTGTTTGCTTACCTTGCCCCCATAAACATAAGTGAGGAGGCAGAGAGCGATGTATAGTTTTGCAGTTTATTTAATCGCAATGGCAGGGATAACCTACCTTATCCGTATGCTGCCGCTGGTTTTGGTTAAGAAAAAAATAAAGAACAAGTACGTTCTTTCGTTTTTATATTACATACCTTATGCGGTGCTGTCCGTTATGACAATCCCTGCAATATTTTACTCGACGTCTTACATAATTTCGGCAATTGTCGGCTTTGTGGTTGCTTTCGTGTTAGCCTATATGAAAAAAAGCTTAGTAACTGTTGCTGCACTTTCCTGTGTGGGAGTGTTTTTGACGGAGTTGTTGATGAAATTAGTATGATAGGAAAAACATAAGAGAAGGCACTCCTCTGGAGTGCCTTCTCTTGTTTTAAACGTTTATGCGCTGTTTTTACTCAATCTCGGGTAGAGCGTGCGGCAGAGGAAAAACAGATGCAGAATAAACGAATGAAACCACGGACAAGGTCCGTGGCGGTGCCCGACGGCGTATGTGTATACGCCGAGGGTTTCAGTCGTTTAAGTTTAAAACATAAATTAAAAAGGTACTCAGCGGTGCTGAGTACCTACATTTATATATCGATAGTTTTATTATTGTTTTAAACGTTTATGCGCTGTTTTTACCTGCCGCTTATACGTTTAAATGTTTGCGTACAGATATTAAACTTCCCAATCCGCCTAAAATTGCGCCAAGTCCTAAAGATGAGCCGATAATAATACCTGTCAGCTCAGCCAAAGGTTTAACGGTAAGGAACATAATGTTTAACGAATTTACAACATTCACAATTGCACCGTAGCCAGCTACAATAATTCCGATTGATGCGCCTGCGCCGATGATACCGATTGCGATACCCTCGATGATAAAGGGCCATCTTATAAACCAGTCGGTAGCGCCCACAAACTTCATTATGTTGATTTCCTTACGGCGTGTAAACACTGTAAGCTTGATTGTGTTTGAAATTATAAATATTGAAACGATTGCCAGTGCTATGATAATCCACAGGCTGAAGTTTCTTATGTAGTCTGCGATAGAAACCAATTTGTCGATGGACTCTTCGTTCTGCTGGATTTTTACAATGCCTGCAATATCGTCCATTGCATCAACTGTTTCTTGTGATTTTGACAAATCAGTCAATGTAATAAGATACATATTTCTCAAGGGGTTGTCGTCCTGATAGCGGTCAAGGAGTGCACCATTTTCTCCCAGCCTGTCCTTTAAGGAAGCAAGGCGCTCTTCGTTTGTGTTTAAGAGTGCAGACTCAACGTTAGGTGTTGCCTTTAACTGCTGACCGATTGTAATTAGACCATCGTCTGTTACTGTTTCGTCGACGATAGCAACAATCTGGTAATTTCCCTCTAAATCTCCAGCCATAGAGGTAAGGTTTATGGAGAGTACCATAAATACGCCCAAAACAAGCAGACTTGCCATAACTGTAAAGATAGAAGCCAAGGTCATCCAGCCGTTTGAGAAAATATTTTTGAACGCCTCTGAGAAGAAGTAACGAATGCCTCTAATTTTCATAGCCGTAACCTCCTCTTGATTCATCACGGACAATTTTGCCGTCTTCGATAGCTATAACACGCTTTTTCATAGCGTCAACTATGTCTTTTGCGTGAGTTGCCATAATAACGGTTGTGCCGCGCTTGTTTATGTTGTCAAGTAATTCCATAATTTCCATTGCAACCTTGGGGTTTAAGTTACCTGTAGGCTCGTCTGCAATTAAGAATGCAGGGTTGTTTACTAAAGCACGAGCAAGTGCTACTCGCTGCTGCTCGCCGCCTGATAATTCTTTGGGATAGGACTTTGCCTTGTGAGAAAGACCAACCAAAGATAAAACGTTGGGAACCTGCTTTCTGATTTCTTTGCGGCTTGCACCGATAATATCCATAGCAAAAGCCACGTTTTCATAAACTGTCTTGTTGGACAGAAGGCGGAAATCCTGGAACACTACGCCCATAGAACGGCGAAGATAGGGGATTTCACGGCGCTTTAATTTGCCGATGTCCTTGTTGTTTATTATAACCTGTCCCTCTGTTGCTGTTTCCTCGTGCATCAAAAGCTTAATAAGAGTTGATTTACCTGAGCCTGAAGGGCCTACGATAAATACAAACTCGCCGCGCTCAATAAAGAAGCTTACGTCGTCCAAAGCGTTTGAGCCGTTAGGATATGTTTTAGATACATTACTAAGTAATATCATATTATCAATCCTCTCTCATAACGTAACTATGTGTTCCAAAAGTTTTGGAACACATAGAGAAATTCAAATGAAATTAGAATTTCGACGGATTTGTGAGCAGATATTTTCTAACCAATACCGCTACTTTAAATACAACTGCATCGTCGAATTTGCGAAGGTCAAGACCTGTTAAACGCTCGATTTTATCAAGACGGTAAACAAGCGTGTTTCTGTGAACGAACAACTGACGTGATGTTTCTGACACGTTTAAGTTGTTTTCGAAGAATTTATCAATTGTCTGCAAGGTTTCTTCATCTAAAACCTCAAGACCTTCTTTTTGGAATATTTCGTCCAAGAAAAGCTCGCAGAGTTTACTGGGAAGCTGATAAATAAGTCTTCCTATACCCAGCTCGCCGTAGCTTAAGATATATTTATCCCCGTCAAACACTTTGCCGATCTCTAAAGCCAGTCTTGACTCAGAATATGAGTGGGCAATGTCGTTTATTGACTTGACGGGTGTGCCGATACCAACATAAACCCTTAAAAGAAGCTCGGAGTTTATGGTGTCCACAATAGAGTTTGCGGTTTTTGTGATAAATTCCTTGTTGTTATTTCCGGCTAAAGATTTAATAACAACGATATTTTTGTTATCAATATTAATAATGAAATCCTGTTCGGGGAACATATTCTGGAGTAACTGAATAACGCCTGTTTCGTTGCCGGGAATTTGCACGATGTACACAATTCGTGGAACGTCTGCGTCAATCTGGAGCTCGCCTGAGCGCATATTTATATCTCCGGGGAGCACGTTACCTAACAATACGTTCTTTAAATAGCTTGCCTTGTCGTATCTGTCGGCGCAGTGGAGCTGAAGATTGGAAATACTTATAGCCAAAAGGGTACATATTTTTTGGTCCTCAGCGTCAGTTCCCTTAACATATACAACAAACTCCATAATGTTTCTGGCACCTACTGCAACACAGGAGTAGCCGTTTGTCAAAAAAGGTCTGCCGTTTGGTGCAGCGGAAGAAATCATACCAAATGCTTCGTCCTCGCCCACAGGCTCGCCTACGTAAGAAACGAGTACAGAGGTGTTATTAACAACACCCATGGATTTATGTGTAACACTTCTCATCTGATCTAAAACAGGTTGAAATATTTCACTAAGCATATAAATCGCTCCTTTACCAATACTTATACGTATATATCATACTAAATTTTTAGCAAATTTGCAATGTTTTTTTGCGAATTTAACCGAAATTTAATCTTTTTTAGACTTTTTTTCATTAATTTTGCAGAAAATGGAATTTTATTAAAAATAGTATTGCATAATTATTCAATGTGATGTATAATTATAAGATATTGGAGGTAGAATTATGAGAACCAATGACATTAAAAATCTTGATAAAAAATATTATATGAATACATTTGGCGAAAGAATTCCCGTAAGCTTTGCTCGCGGTAAGGGAATTAAACTATATTCAGATGACGGCGAGATTTACACTGACTTTTTGGCGGGTATTGCGGTTTCGGCTTTAGGACACAACCACAAAACACTGACAAAGGCTATAACCAAGCAGGCAAAGTCTGTCCTTCACGTGTCAAATTATTATTACATAGAGCAGCAGGCAAAGTTAGCAGAAAAAATCTGTACAAATTCCTGTGCAGATAAGGTGTTTTTTGCAAATTCAGGCGCTGAGGCAAATGAGGGAGCAATAAAGCTTGCAAAGATTTACCAGTATAAATCCGGACACCCCGAAAAGTACGAAATCATTACTTTGGTAAATTCTTTTCACGGCAGAACATTAGCTACTGTTGCTGCAACAGGTCAGGAAAAGTTCCAGACTCCCTTCAAACCCTTGACACCGGGCTTTAAATATGTTAACATCAATGACATTGCAGAATTGCGTGAAGCAATAACCGACAACACCTGTGCCATTATGATGGAAATGATACAGGGCGAAAGCGGAGTACATCCTGTGGATGAGGCGTATGTAAAGGAAGTTTGCACACTTTGCAAGGAAAAGGATATTGTATTTATCTGCGATGAAGTACAGACAGGTATGGGAAGAACAGGTAAGCTTTTTGCCTATGAGCATTACGGCATTACCCCCGACATTTTCACTTTAGCAAAGGCATTAGGCGGCGGCGTGCCCATTGGTGCAGTTTGTGCTAATGGTAAAGTGGCAGAAAGCTTTGCCCCTGGCGACCACGGCTCAACCTTTGGAGGAAATCCCTTGGCTTGTGCTGCAGCAAACGCTGTGTTTGAAATTTTTGAAAAAGAAAATCTGGTGGAAAATTCAGCGGTTGTCGGTGCATATTTAAAAGAAAAATTACAGACCTTGGCAAAAAAATATGATAAAATAAAAGAAGTCCGCGGTAAAGGGCTTATGATAGGCATTGAGCTTTGTGAAGAAAACGCACAAGACGTAAAGCACAGACTTTTTGATAAAAAATATTTGGTAGGCGCAACAGCCACAACCATAAGACTTCTGCCACCCCTTGTAATTACCAAAAAAGACGCTGACAAATTTGTGGCGGTATTTGAAAAAGTTTTAGGAGAGTAACTATGAACAAGCATTTATTGACATTACACGACTGGTCAACTGAAGAAATTTTAGATACGCTGGATTTGGCTGACAAGCTGAAATATGAGCAGAAAAACGGCATCGAGCACCATTTATTAAAGGGAAAAACTCTCGGTATGATTTTTACCAAATCATCAACCAGAACAAGAGTTTCCTTTGAGGTTGGTATGTATCAGTTAGGGGGTTCGGCTCTCTTTTTAAGCTCTAACGACATTCAGCTTGGAAGAGGGGAAACCATCTACGACACGGCAAATGTACTGTCAAGATTTTTAGACGGCATTATGATAAGAACATACAAGCAGTCAGATGTAGAGGACCTTGCTCGCTTTGGTCAAATCCCGATCATTAACGGTCTTACAGACTTGGTTCATCCCTGCCAGATTTTAGCAGATTTCCAGACAATCCGTGAGCACAAGGGAAAGCTCAAAGGACTAAAACTTGCCTACATCGGCGACGGCAATAATATGGCGCACTCACTTATGTACGGCGGTGCAAAGGTAGGTATGGAGATTGCCATTGCTACACCAAAGCAGTACGAGTGTGACCCTGAGGTTGTAAAAAATGCTTTGGCTGATGCTGAAGCTACAGGCACGAAGATTACATTGACAAATGACCCCGTTGAGGCAATTCGTGATGCTGACGTAGTGTACGCCGACACCTGGGTAAGTATGGGCCAGGAAGCAGAAAAAGCAGAAAAGCTCAAGGTTTTTGGACCTTACCAGATAGACAAAGAGTTGTTCTCACGCGCAAAACCCGACGCAATCTTTTTGCATTGCCTGCCTGCATACAGAGGATACGAGGTAACAGAGGATGTTATTGACGGACCTAATTCTGTTATTTTTGACGAAGCAGAAAACAGACTCCACGCCCAGAAGGCTGTAATGGTAAAACTTATGGGAGATAAATAGTATGGTACGAGTAAGAAAAGCAGAAATAGCTGATGCAAAGCGCATAGCTGAGATTACGGCGGAGGCGTTTTTGCAGTATATAAAGGTTGCAGGAATAAAGGACACTCCTGCTCTTCACGAAGATGAAAAACAGGTCATAGAAGATATAAAGAACAAAGACGTGTACGTTGCACACATCGAAGACGAAATAGTGGGCAGCGCACGTATTCATCGCATTGATGAGGATACAGTCTACCTTTCCCGTTTTGGTGTAAGTATGGAGCACCAGAACTTAGGTATAGGCAAGCTTTTGATGAACTACATTGACGTAGTCCTGGCTCAAAAAAAGGTAAAGCATGTTGTGCTCCACACCGCGTCTAAGGCTACGCCCCTGATGAAATTTTACTATAATCGAGGTTTTTATGTTGATGACGTTTCAAAAGAAAAGGGCTATATCCGTGTCCTTTTGAAAAAAGACCTGTTAATATAGTCAGGAGGTATAATCCTCAATAAGTGACAAGAGGTCCTCTTTCGTATCAAGGATAATTCCCTGACTTAACAGCTTTTGGTCGTTGTGAGTTAAGGCGTTTTTGTCAATTTCTAAAATCTGGTCAAAGGTTTTGCTGCCGTCGTCTCCTATGACATATAGGTTAACCATGCCGTTTTCTGAAATTACAAGATAATCCTCTTTGATTTCTACAGATATATTTTGCGTACCGGCAAATGCCTCCTGCAGCCCTTCGGGGCGCTTTAGAGGAGCGTATATTCCGTCATTTTGAATATTTTCGTAAACTTTGGCATCGCTTTTTTGCGGTGCCTTACTTTTTGCCCAAATATAGCCGATTGAGCCGCAAACCACCATTGCCAGCACAAGGCAAAGGGCAAAGAAGATTGAGCTTATTACAGTTTTTTTTACTGATTTTTCCAAATTGCAACACCTCTTTTAGTATTATTCTGAGCAAAAAAAGCTTATTTAATACCAAATTAATGTTGGCTTAATATTTTTTTAATATGTTTAGGATAAAATATGATTAGATAGAAATATTATAAAAAGGAGAAACTGTATACTACGTATATTACGAGGTGAAAAGAATGGAAAAAAATACATATAGCACAAAGGGAGCAAAAGACAGCGCCCCCAAAGCTTCCCGCAAAAAAAAGAAGAAAAAATCGGTCATCAAGCGCTTGCTGCTTGTTTTACTGGTAATAGTTTTATTGGTCACTTCTGTATTTGCTGGAACATTTATGGGCTTTGTTGACAACAGTATGGACATAATCGCAGAAGAATATAATCTTAATTTCACGTCGATTGTGTACTATATTGACGAAGCCACCAACCAACCTGTGGAATACGACAGAATCCACAGCACAGAAAACAGAATCTGGGTAGACATAGCCAACGTTCCCGAAAATCTTTCAAATGCTTTTATCGCAATTGAAGACGAGCGTTTCCGTGACCACAGAGGTATGGACATCAAGCGTACCTTCGGTGCATTTGTTCAGTGGGCAATGGGTAACGATTCCTACGGCGGGTCAACAATTACTCAGCAGCTTGTCAAAAACGTCACAGGAGATCGTGACCGTTCTCCTTTAAGAAAGGTTACAGAAATCTTCCGTGCTATGAACTTAGAACGTAAGATGAGCAAGGACCAGATTATAGAAATGTATATGAATACCATTTATTTCGGCTCAGGCTGTCACGGTATTCAGGTAGCTGCAAACCACTATTTTGGCAAGGATGTAAGCAAACTGACAATTGAAGAATGTGCATCGCTCGCTGCCATTGTCAAAGCACCCACCACCTACAACCCTGCAACAAATTATGAAAACAACAAAGAACGCCGTGACCTTGTATTAAACAAAATGGCAGAGCTTGAGTTTATCACACAGGAAGAGTGCGATGCTGCCAAAGCAAAAGAAACAAAAGTTCGCTCAGGCGCAACAGAGGCAGTACAGAAAAACCAAGACGTAAAGAGCTACTTTGTTGATGCGGTAATTGACGATGTAGTCGCAGATTTGATGGAAAAAGAAAACATCTCCGAGAGCGAAGCGACAACAATGCTCTACACAGGCGGATATAAGATATACTCAACAGTTGACCCCAAGGTACAGGAGGCAATTGACGGCGTTTATAAAAACACTTCAAACTTCCCCAACTCATCAATCCAGTCAGCTATGGTAGTAATGGACCCCTACACAGGTCATATCAAGGGTATGGCAGGCGGCATCGGCGAAAAGACAGTGCCCCGCGGCTTAAACCGTGCAACTCAGTCAAAACGTCAGCCGGGTTCGTCATTTAAACCTGTTGCGGTTTATGCTCCTGCTATTGAATATAACGTAATCACACCTGCAACACTAATCAACGATGCGCCTTTAGCTATAGGTGAATGGAAACCCAAAAACTCAGGCGGAAAATTTTTAGGAAAAATGACTGCAAGAAGTGCGATTGAACGCTCTCAGAATATTCCTGCGGTTAAGATTATGAGAGAACTATCACCTGAAAGATCTTTTGACTTTTTGACCAAAAAGCTCGGCTTTACAACCTTGGTTGAAGAAAAGGAAGTAAACGGCGAAATCATCGGCGACCAGAACTTGTCAACAGCATTAGGCGGTGTGACCTATGGTGTAACAGTTGAGGAAATGACAGCGGCATATTCTGCATTTGCAAATTCAGGAATGTATAATAAGCCCGTAACATATACTAAGGTAATTGATGCAAACGGCAAGGTTATTTTAGAAAACAAAGTGCAGAACAAAAAAGCAATGAGCGAAGAAACTGCATATATTATGACAAATATGTTAACCGGCGTAACCACCAGCAGCATCGGTACAGGTAGAAGCGCAAAGCTCGGTGGCATAATGACCGCAGGTAAAACGGGTACAACAAACTCAAATAAAGACAGATGGTTTATGGGCTTTACACCTAACTATGTAGGTGGCGTATGGATGGGCTATGACCAACCAAAATCAATGAGCGGCAGCAACTTCTGCCCCGGAATATGGAAGAAGGTTATGACCCAGATTCACGAAGGCGAAGAAATCAAAACCATTCCTGTTCCTGATGACGTAGTGAAGCGTACAATTTGTCAAAATAGCGGAAAGGTTGCTTCTGCGAGCTGTTCTGACACCAGAATTGATTATTTCAAAGAGGGCACACAGCCTATGAAATACTGCTCATCACACGAGGCTCCGGTGGTGATTGACCCCAATGCTGAACCGTCGCCCACACCTGATGTTTCAAACCCCAATGCAGGCGAGAGCGAGGGAGTAATTGACGGCGATGCAAACGACACCAGCAGCAATGCCGGCAACAACGATGGTGCAACTCCCGGTGTAGACTCAAGCGAAGCGGATGACGAATCTACCTGGTACGGAGAATGATGATTTTAAGAGGTGACAAAAATGGATTATATGAAAAAATGGGAGTACTGGTTATCCTCTCCCTCAGTCGATGAACAAACAAAGGAAGAATTAAAGAAGCTTTCTGACAGACCACAGGAAATTGAGGAAAGATTTTATAAAGATTTAGAGTTTGGCACAGCAGGTCTTCGTGGCGTTTTGGGTGCTGGCTCAAACAGAATGAATATCTATACAGTAAGAAAGGCAACTCAGGGGCTTGCTAACTACATCGTTTCTCGTGGTGCTGATGCTATGGCGCGTGGCGTTGCAATATCTTATGACTCAAGACATTTTTCTACTGAATTTGCTTATGAAAGTGCGGCGGTGCTTGCAGCAGCAGGTATCAGATCTTATGTATTTGACAAGCTCCATCCTGTTCCGGTTTTGTCATTTGCCGTAAGATACTTAAACTGCTACAACGGTATTATGATTACTGCCAGCCACAACCCTGCCAGATACAACGGATACAAGGTTTACGGCTCTGACGGCGCTCAGTTAAACGTTGCAGACTCAAATGAGGTTTTAGGCTATATCAATAAAATGGATATATTCTGTGACGTTAAAACAATGGACATAGAAGAAGCCAAGGCTAAGGGTTTAATAAATATTATTGGCAAAGATGTGCGACAAGCTTATCTTGATGAAGTATTAAAATGCCGCAAAAACCCTGATGTAGCGGAGGACACAGCAAAAGAAATAAAAATTGTCTACACACCCTTCCACGGCTCGGGTCTTACTCCTGTTACCGAAGCACTCTCTGCTGCAGGCTATACAAATGTTCACGTGGTAGCCGAACAGGCAGAGCCAAATCCTGATTTTATAACAGTAAAATCCCCCAACCCTGAGGATAAAGAGGGCTTCTACCTTGCTATCGAGCAGGCAGAACGTATTGGTGCTGACGTAATACTCGGCACAGACCCTGACGCTGACCGTGTTGGCGTTTTAGTTAAAAACCCAGACGGAAGTTATGATGTTTTAACAGGCAACCAGACAGGTGTGCTACTTGCAGATTACATTCTTTCGTCAGCTCAGAAGAACGGTGAGATCGGGGCAGACGACTACATTGTAAAGTCAATAGTTTCAACAGACTTAACACAGAGAATTGCAGATTATTACGGCGTAAAGCTCTATGACGTATATACAGGCTTTAAGTTTATAGCTGAGGTTATAAAAAAGCACGAGGATGAAAGCTTGCCCGGCAAGTACCACTTTGGTTTTGAAGAAAGCTATGGCTCACTTCCCGGAACTTATGCAAGAGACAAGGATGCCGTTGCGGCAACGCTCCTTTTGTGTGAGCTTGTTGCAGTATTAAAGCGTGAGGGCAAAACCCTTTCCGACGCTATGGCAGACCTTTATAAAAAGTATGGTTATGTTGTGGAGAGAGTGGTGTCAATAACGTTAGAAGGCATTGACGGTATGCAGCAGATAAAAGCAATTATGGACAAAGTAGAAGCAGAGCCTTTCCGCACTATTGGCGAGGTTTCGCTTAAAGCTTTCAGAAACTATAAAAAAGATACACGAGAGGATTATGAAACCGGAGAAATTACACCTATTGGTTTTGAACCTTCAAATGTTATGTACTTTGAGATAAGCGGCGGAGGTTTCGTAGTAGTAAGACCTTCAGGCACAGAACCAAAAATCAAGTTCTACTACTCAGTACCCTGTGAAAGCATAGAAGACGGAAACGCAAAAATTGACAAGCTTGACGCAGAGGTAAAGAGAATATTATTATAATATTAGGGGGGCTGTAGCAAAATGCGCACACCACACAAGGCAAACAAAAGGTTTAATAAAGCCCCTTGCTTAAAGTAACAAAGTTAGAATAATGCAAAAATTAAGGAAGAAATTCGTCAAGTGACGAATTTCTTCTATTTTTATTGCCTTGTGTTTTGAACAAACTTCGCCTCTCGGCGTACCCACGTACGCCTTCGGGTAACCGAAAGCAAGGCTATACCTTACTTTCGCTCAGTTTGTCCAATCTACGCTATTTTCCGTCCGCCCCTTTTACACTTCGGAGTAAAGTACCAACAAAAATTATATTTTTATCTGTAAGTGGTTACACTATATTCGAGGTGATTATATATGGAGGATAAGAAAAAACAGGATTCTAAAAAGTCAGCAACTGACAATAAGTGGACTTCCACAGGGCAAAACCGCCCTAACGATAAGTCGGAGCGCAGAGATGGCCCCGGTGGCGAGGATGCAGATTAAACTTACACTCTTACTATGCAGAAAGAGGTTATCCTAACGGATAACCTCTTTTACTTCTGCCTTTGTAAATTCTATTAATTTTTCACTTTCTAAAAACAACTGGCAACCACGCACTCCTGCGCTGACTGCGATTTTGTCGTGCTTAGTAACTGTTTGGTCAAAGTAAGTAGGGAATTGTTTTTTCATTCCGACAGGGGAGCAGCCGCCACGGATGTAGCCCGTAACAGAAAGCAAATCCTTTACTGCTATCATTTCAACACGTTTATTTCCTGACGCTACTGCTGCAGCTTTTAGGTCGATTTCACAGTCTACGGGAATAACAAAAACTACATATCCTGTCTTGTCGCCCTTGGCAACTAAAGTTTTAAAAACCTGAGAGAAGGGAAGTCCCACGCTGTTTGCAACGTGTGTACCTGACAAGTCCGACTCGTCAACCTCGTAGGTAAAAATTTCGTATGGAATTTTAGCTCGGTCTAACATTCGCATAGCATTGGTTTTTGGTACTTTCATTTATTCTTCTCCTAAGATTATTCCTATTTCTATTTTGTTTCCCTTGATGTATTCGGATACCGGCATATTCTTCTTGCCCTCAAACTGCACGTCGGTAATTAAAAGGGCGAAGTCAGCACATTTTACCAGTATGCCGTCTTTGGTTACGTCTAAGATTTCGCCGATTTTGCCGCCAAAATCGCCAGATACAACCTTTGCCGCAATTACCTTAAAACGTGTGCCCTGATACAGAGTAGACGCATAAGGGTAGGAATTTAAGGCGCGTACAAGGTTGTAGATTTCTTGGGCTGACATTGAAAAATCAATATAACCTGTAGTTTTGTCTATCATAGGTGCATAGCAGGATAATGAATCATCCTGTGCTTCGGGCTTTAGCGTGCCCGATTCTATCTGCTTTAAAGTTTTGCGAATAGTATTGACACCGGCTAAGGCTAATTTATCGTGGAGTGTTTCGCCTGTGTCGTTATCAGAAATTACAACCTCTTCTTTAACCAACATATCCCCTGTGTCTAACCCTGCGTTCATCTGCATTGTGGTAACGCCTGTTACTTTTTCGCCGCGGATAATGCACCACTGAATTGGAGCTGCGCCTCGATACTTTGGCAATATAGATGCGTGGATATTAACACAGCCGTGTTTGGGAATATCTAAAACCCTCTGGGATAAAATCTGCCCGTATGCCGCAACAATGAAAATATCTGCATCAAATGATTTTAAATATTCATAAGCCTCGTCGGTTTTAGCACTCTGGGGCTGATATACAGGAATATTGTGAGAAAGTGCAAACTCCTTAACAGGGGGAGCCTGCATTTTGTGTCCTCTTCCCTTGGGTTTGTCGGGCTGAGTTACAACCAAAGCAATTTCGTGCCCATCATCATATAGAGCTTTTAGGGGCAATACTGCAAAATCGGGAGTGCCCATATATATTATTTTCATATTGTGCCCTCCTTAGTTTTCGACATAAGCTATTACTTTATCCACAAACACTGTGCCTGATAGATGGTCAATTTCGTGACATAACGCACGAGCAAGCAAACCTGTGCCCTCGATGTTGATTTCTTTGCCATTTCTGTCAAGGGCTCTTACCATTACCTTTTCGGGACGTGCTACTGTGCCTGCTTTTCCCGGAACGGACAAACATCCCTCTGCGTCAATCTGCTCGCCTTTTTTGTAGATTATTACAGGGTTTATAAGCTCAATTAAACCGTCGCCTACATCAATTACAACCACACGTTTTAATATACCCACCTGAGGTGCAGCTAACCCTACGCCGTTGGCATCATACATTGTTTCTGCCATATCGTCAAGCAAGGTTATGATACGCTCGTCAATCGTTTCTACCTCACGGGATTTTTTTCTCAATGTTTCGTTGTCTGTGTCTACTGTTAAGATATTTCTCTTTGCCATATTTCCTCCTATAGGCTATTATAGGGATTGCTCTCTATAACCATATTTATATTATTGCCCTGTTTTATATGATAATTTCTAAGTCTGGTAAAAACATCTGTGCACTCTTTGTTAAGCGTGCATTTTACCCAAATTCTGTGGCGGTATTTGCCGCCGATTTTTGGAATTGTAGCAGGACTCGGTCCTAAAATTTCATAGTTACTGCCAACATCGTGCGCCATAACCTGATTTAAGGATTTGGCTGTCTTTTTCGCATAAGCAGATAACTCCTGCTCGTTTTCTCCTGTGAGAAGTACTGAAACTATGTCACAAAAAGGCGGAAAGTTAAGACCTTTGCGAAGTTGGATTTCTTCGTTATAAAAGCTTAAGTAGTCCTGATTTTTGGATAACTCTAAGGTTTGATTTTCGGGCATATAAGTTTGAATTACCGCTCGACCGCCCTTTTTTCCTCTGCCTGCTCTGCCGCAGACCTGAGTAATAAGGTTAAAGGTGCGCTCATTTGCACGAAAATCGTCAATCCCCAGGCTCTGGTCAGCAGCTAATACTCCTACCAACGTTACGTTGGGGAAGTCAAGCCCTTTTGATACCATCTGTGTGCCCAAGAGCACATCTGTTTTTTCTTCAGCAAACTGCGAGAGCAGGGTTTGGTGCGATGACTTTGCCCCTGTGGTGTCAACGTCCATTCGGATAACCGATATATCGGGGAACAGGGTTTTTAGTTCTTCCTCCACCTTCTGCGTGCCTGTGCCGAATTCTTTTATATATGAGCTGTCGCATTCGGGGCACTTGTCAGGCTTTTTGATTGTGTAGCCGCAGTAGTGACAGGTCAGCGTGCCACGATGCTTGTGGTATGTTAGTGTTATGTCGCAATTTTGGCATTTTGCCACATAGCCGCAGCTGCGACAGGAAACAAAGGTAGAAAAACCTCGCCTGTTCAAAAATAAAATTGTCTGCTCGCCGCACTCTATGTTTTTTTGCATTTCGCTCATTAAAGTGCTGCCTATACAGGAGCGGTTGCCGTGGTGCAATTCCTCTCTCATATCCGAGACTATAATCTCAGGAAGTGCTGCTCCTGTTGCACGGTGGCGCAGGGCGATTAGCTTGTATTCCTTATGGGTTGCCTTGTAATAGCTCTCTACAGATGGGGTAGCTGATGCTAAGATGCACACAGCGTTATTCATAGCTGCTCGCAAAAGGGCAATATCACGTGCGTGATAGGTTGGTGCGTTTTCTGCTTTGTAACTTGGCGAGTGCTCCTCGTCTATGACGATTACGCCTATATTTTTAATGGGGGCAAATATAGCAGAGCGTGCGCCTACTACAACAGTTGCTTCCCCTCGTTTTATTCTTTTGTATTCGTCGGCTCTCTCGCCTAAGGAGAGTGCTGAGTGAAGTACCGCAATCTTTTTGCCAAACCTTGACACAAACCGTGTTACCATCTGGGGCGTAAGTGCGATTTCGGGCACTAACACGATGGCGGTTTTGTTAAGTGATAGTGCGTTTTCTATACAATTTAAGAAAACCTCTGTCTTGCCGCTTCCTGTAATGCCGTGAAGCAGAAAGGTTTCGCTTTTTTTGTTCTTTATGGCAGCGGTAACTGTGTCTACTGCCGCTTGTTGCTCGTCATTTAAGTCAGGAGAGCAGGTGGGTGTGATTTCGTCGTAATTTAAAGGCATACGCAGAGTTTCGATAACTTCTTCTTTTATAAAGCCTTTTTCTTTTAGTGCTTTAATTGCTGCATACCCAGCCCCTGTCAAAAAGGCAATGTCGGCATCTGCCACAAAATCATTCTGGATTAAAAGCTCTAAAATCTGCGCTTGCTTGGGAGCTTTTGCTCGAAGTGTTTCTAACACATCGAAAGCCTCATCGTAGGGGAGGTTGAGGACAGAGCCTCTTATAAATTTGTCGTTAACCTTATTTTTTCTGCCGCTGCCGGGTGGCAGAATTGTTTTTATTGCGCTGATGTAAGAGCAAAAACAGGTTTCCTTTATATGCTCTGCGATATCGAGCATTTCTGCATCAAACAAAGGCTCAGAGGAAGCTAAGGATACGATTTCCTTTATGCCGCCGGCAAAATCTGTTTCTGATTTTAGAGATAAAACATAGCCGTCAATCAGCTTTTTTCCTCTGCCAAAGGGCACAAAAACGTGACTGCCGACGCTGATTTTATCAGCTAACTCGTCAGGAATACGGTAGTCAAATATTTTGTCGATGTTAAGCGCTAATCTGTTAATAATCACGCCTGCAAAATTACCCTTCATACTCCTCGTCCTCTGCTTTTATTTTTGAAAATACTGAGTTTATCTCGTCAAAGCTATATCCGCGGGAAGCCAGATACCGCTTTACTTTCATTATATTTTTAATATCGTAATTACCGGAAAGCTTTTTTACAATCAGGCTTTCCAAGTTTTCCGATATGGTATCGTCAAAGTTAAGTTCTTGTAATACTTTTTCGGCAATGTGGTCGGCAATTCCTTTTTCTTTTAGCTTCCATTTTACCTGGCGGATGCCGAATTTCTTTAAATGTACCAAATCGTGAGCATAGCAGCGGGCGTAGTCTTCGTCGTCGAGCAGCTTATATTCTTTTAAAAATGCGATTGTTTTTTCTACTGTTCCCTCGTCGCCTGTGTGGGAATTTAGCTTTTCTCTCATTGCTTTTTCTGTATAACTACGTGAGGAAACAAGCCTTGCTGCGTAATTTTTTGCATCTTCAAAAACAGCCGTATTTTTAATATGAGCAAGTGCATCCTCTGTTATTTCGTCGCCCTCCGACAAATGGCAGGAAAGTATCGTGAAAGAGTCAGCACCAAAAGAAAACTCTCCGTCAATAAAAACGGACAAGCGGGACTTGTTCTTCTTTTGCTCCTCAATTTTGGTAATTTTCATAATTTCCTCGTTTTTTAAAAGCAGGGCGGAAAGCACCGCCCTGCTTTATTATTAATTACTCTTCTTCTTTTGTTCTGTCGCAATAAACGCCTAGAGGGTAATAAGGTAACATATTCTCTCTTAACCAGTTCATAGACTCAACAGGTGACATACCCCAGTTTGTAGGACAGGTTGAAACTACCTCAACCATTGAAAAACCCTTTCCTGCAAGCTGTGTTTCAAAAGCCTTTTTAATAGCTTTCTTTGCCTGCCTGATATGAGGAACTGTGTCGATTGTAACACGTTCAATGTAGGCAGCGCCTGATGTTGTAGAAAGCATCTCGCTGACACGAATGGGATGCCCCTGAGTTTTTGTGTCTCTGCCGTAAGGCGATGTCTGTGTCACCTGACCGGGAAGTGTGGTAGGAGCCATCTGACCGCCTGTCATACCGTAGATTGCGTTGTTGATAAAGATAATTGTAATATTTTCGCCTCTTGCTGCTGCGTGAACAGTTTCAGCTGTACCGATAGCGGCTAAATCTCCGTCGCCCTGATAGGTAAATACAACCTTGTCAGGATGAACTCTCTTAATACCTGTTGCAACTGCAGGCGCTCTGCCGTGAGCAGCTTCCTGTACGTCACAGTTAAAGTAGTTGTAGGCAAAAACTGCGCAACCAACAGGTGCAACACCGATTGTTGTGCCCTCGATACCTAATTCATCTATAACTTCTGCAACTAATCTGTGCACAATGCCGTGACCGCAGCCGGGGCAGTAGTGCAGAGGAACATCACATAAAGCGTGTGGTTTTTTAAATACCTGTTCCATTATTTGTCACCCCCAATTATTTTCTTTACCTCGTCGATAACTTCGTTGGGGTAAGGGATATTACCGCCTGTTCTTCCAAAAAAGTGAACAGGAATTGCGCCGTTAACGGCGAGTTTTACGTCTTCTACCATCTGTCCCATGCTCATTTCAACACTCATAATGCCTTTTGCATTCTTTGTGTGTTCAAGATAAGCTTCACTGGGGAAGGGCCAGAGCGTGATAGGACGGATTAAACCTGCCTTAATACCTTGTGCACGGAGCTCATCAACTGCGTTTTTACAAATACGTGCAACTGAGCCGTAAGCAGTTAATACAAACTCTGCGTCATCTGTTTTGTACGCTTCGTACTTTTTCTCGCATTTCTCGATTTGTGCGTACTTTTCGTATCTGTCGAGTACAATTTTTTCAAGCACGTTAGGCTCGATGTAGAGTGAGTTAATAACGTTGTGCTCACGCTTCATCTCGGTGCCTGTGGTTGCCCATGTTTTTTCTGGAATTTTTCTTCCAGATTCTTTCTTTTCAAATACAACGGGCTCCATCATCTGTCCCAGCATACCGTCGCCCAAAATCATAACAGGCATTCTGTAGATGTCCGCCATATCAAACGCGTCGGCTGTCATATCTACGATTTCCTGTACCGATGAAGGAGCTAAAACGATTACACGGTAGTCGCCGTGACCGTGACCTTTTGTTGCTTGGAAGTAGTCGCACTGTGAGGGCTGAATGCCGCCTAAGCCCGGACCTGCGCGCACGATATTAATAACAACGCAGGGGAGGTCAGCACCTGCCATATATGAGAGTGCTTCAGCCTTTAAGCTGATACCGGGAGATGATGAAGAGGTCATAACTCTAGCCCCCGCACCTGCAGCACCGTAAACCATATTTGCAGCAGATACTTCACTTTCTGCCTGTAAAAACACGCCCCCGATTTTAGGCATACGCTTTGCCATATAGGCACTTATTTCTGTCTGGGGAGTGATGGGATATCCGAAAAAGTAACGGCAGCCTGCCATAATAGCAGCCTCGGCAATGGCTTCATTACCTTTTACAAGAACCTTTTCTGCCATATTTATTCAATCCTTTCGTCAAATTATTACTTATTTATACACTTCAATTGCACAGTCGGGGCACATTGTAGCACACATTGCACAGCCTATGCAATCGTCAGGGTTTAGAACTGCTACAGGCTTGTAGCCTTTTGCATTTAATGTGTCAGATTCGCCTAAAACCTTCTTGGGGCAAGCACCAACACATAAATAGCAGCCTTTGCATACGTTTTCTAAAATAACTACTTTTGCCATAATAAAATTCCTTTCTGCTTTATATTTTTAAAAGCTTTCTTTCAATTTTGAAGAGCTTATTTTTTACGTCATTGGAAAAATCAGCATCTATTGCTGAAACCACGTATTTTATGGGGATATTGAGTTTTTTGGAAACTTCTTTTACGATTTCTGCGCCCTCTTCTATAATTTCCTTTGTGGTTTCGTCGGAAATATTTGTGTCGGCGATTAAATCTGTCACACGAAGGCGTGAAACCGCTTCAATATTTTCTTTCATTTCGATTATTTCTTTCACAGTTCCTGACAGGGGACGGCGAGTGTTAACAACAAGACTTACGTCCACGTCAGCTTTTTCAAAGAAACATTTGTAGCGCCCCAAAGCTATCGCCCCGTCGTCGTCGCCACCTACGTCAACTACGATTGCGGCATTATCCACGTTGAAAATCCTCATAATATCAGGAGGAAGTGCGGGAATGTCCACGTTTGTACCTGCGTAGTCAGGAGCAATGACTGTTACGCCGTTTGCTTCTAAAAGTGTGCGGGCGTCGTTTGAACGAAAATAGGGATTAACAATATCCAAATCGACCAAAAAAACCTTGTCATAGGTTTTTTTTAAGTGCAGCGCATAGTTTATGGAATACTCTGTTTTGCCGCTGCCGTAATGGCCAACGGTAACGTATATTTTGCTGTTCATAACAAATCCACCAAATTATCCATTTTATTAAACTACAGTATAACACATTTTTTTAGCTATGTACAGTATTTTTGACAAAAAAACCGGTTTTGTTATAAAAATTTAACTTTATTTGCTTTTGTACGTCTTGAAATGAGATTTTCTTTGTGTTAAAATAAAAATATAACGAAAATTGTCAGGAGAATTTTATGAAAAAGCTCATAAAAAGACTGCTTGGACTTATACTTTTGGCAGCGGTGTGCGTAGGCGGTTTTTATACTGCTATGGGCTACGGAATGTACCGTGCAAAGGTGGCGGAGCAGTCAATCGAAGACAGAATTGAAAAAGTGCGAACAGGTGTAAGCTACACAAGTCTTGCAGACATTCCCGAAATTTATAAAGATGCGGTAATTTCTGTTGAGGACAGCAGATTTTATAAGCATTCGGGTGTGGATATCGTGGCGCTCACTCGTGCAATGGTAGCCAATATCAGGCAAAAGGAATTTGTTCAGGGCGGCTCTACCATTTCTCAGCAGTTTGCAAAAAATCTGCTTTTTTCTCACGAGCAGAGCTTATCACGCAAAATCGCAGAGCTTTTCGCTACTCATTATATTGAAAAAAACTATGAAAAAGACGAAATTTTAGAGCTTTATATGAACGTGATTTACTACGGCGACGGGTATTACAATATCCGTGACGCAAGTGAGGGGTACTTTGGGGTTTTGCCCAGGGACTTAACACTCTATCAGGCAACAATGCTTGCAGGTATTCCCAACGCACCGTCAGTTTATGCCCCTACAAAGAACCTAGACCTTGCCGAAAAGCGTCAGGACAAGGTTTTGGAGCAAATGGTAGAAACTGGCGCAATAACACAAGATGAAATGAACGAGATATTAGAGGATAGGAGATAAATATGAAAAGGCTTGCAGGTGTAATATTAGCAGTAATAATGATGCTTGGTGTGGGAGGTGCCACCTTCGCAGAAGACGCTTATATGGGGTTTTCTGTGTCGGAGGAATGGTATGTCTTTTCTCGTGATATGAATGATACAGAACTGCTGAAAAGTCTTGACTTAACACCTGCACAGGTAAACGAAACTCTGGATAATTCAGGCTGCAGCTATCTTCTTTCCAATCCCACAAAGGACTGTGAAATTTATGTTAAGGTAAATGAAAACGATTTGTCCTATGACCTTTACAATCTGGCAGAGCAGACTAATGAATATTTGATAGATAATCTCAGGAGCATTCTTTATGACGGCTTTTCTATGAAGGGATTAAATTACAACGAAGCAGGAGTTACAATTTCTGATTATCCACAGATGAAGTTTGTGACAGTTCCAGGCAGTACGTTTTATGATGACAGAAAACACGGTATCGTTTTTGGAGGTACTGTCGTAAATGGCTCGGCAATAGGCTTTACTATGTATTTAGAAAGTGAAGATGTAAGGGATGAGGATATTGCCACAATGCAGGAGGTGGCAAAAACCGTAAGCTTTACTGTTATAAAAGACAAAGCAGAGGATAGCCCCCAAGCAGTAGTGGAGGAAGAATCCCAAAATGCATTGGAGTTTATGGTTGGCGGCTTTGGCGCTCTTGTTGTAATCGTGTTCTGCGTGTATATGATAGAGAGATTAAGACATAAGGACAAAGAGGAAGAAATAGAAGAGAATACAGAAGATGAAAAAAGCGTGCAATAAGCACGCTTTTTTATTATTGTGTATGCGCCTTGAGGGATGATGCCTTGCTTCGCAAGTCATCCCTGCTTGTCGACCGTGAGCGTAGCTCACAGTACCCGACTTCGCACCATTCGCCTACAAAACTTGCCACTGGCAACTTTTGTTATACGGCGTATGCCCCCTCGGGGTTCGAATCCCCTTTAACAGAATCGCAAAACAAAAGAACACCCACAAACGTGAGTGTTCTTCTATTTTGGCGCGCCTTGAGGGATTCGAACCCCCGACGCCTCGGTTCGTAGCCGAGTCCTCTATCCAGCTGAGGTAAAGGCGCAAACACTTTTTTAAAATCAGCAAAACCTATTTTAGCATAAACCTTTTCTTTTGTCAACAACTTTTTTACAGTTTCTTTACGTTATAAGTACATTTCTTGACGGATTTTTCTACTTATGGTATACTTTAAAAAACAGCGAATACCTTATTAGTACAAGTTATCTTACGAAAAGGGGACTCAAAATGATTAAAAAACTTATATATTTATGCTTGGTAGTTGTGCTTTTTGTTACTATGAATATGTCTGCAATTTCAGTTACCTCTGCAGGTGCAACGAAGTTTTCTGACGTTACAAGCGCCTATTCTTGGGCGGCAGATGCTATTAATGAATTAGTAGAAAAAGGTGCAATCTCAGGTGTTGATAACAAGCACTTTGAGCCTGACAGCGCTGTTACAAAGGAGCAGTTTGCAAAGATGCTGGTTGGTGCTTTGGATATTGAATTACCTGAAGATGCCGAGCCTGCCGAGGGAGAAGAAGTGGCAGAAGAAAAAGTAACCTATAAAGACGTTCCCGAAACACGCTGGTCATATCCTTATATCTGTGTATCCTCTGACTTTTTCTATGACGATTCTTACGGCTCAGGCGCATTTAATCCTGAGGAAAACTACACCCGTGAAAAGTGTGCTTATGCCATTGCCTATGCTTTAGGCTACGGTGGTAAGAGTGCAAACCTTTTGGACACTAATGTTTTAGAAAATAATTTTAAAGACGCAGACGATGTGACGCAAGCCTTAAAGAGCGCAGTAGCAATGACTGCAGAGCGAGGTATTGTAAAGGGTGATGATGGCAAAATCCGTCCCAAGGGTGAGGTAACACGTGCTGAGGCTGCAGTGCTTTTGCACCGTGCAATGGAATATAAGGCAAGAAATTCGCAGAACTTATTTATAACCAAAACCCCCATCACAGGCAAGAGCACAGTAACACTCGAGCAAGCGAAACGCTGGGCGCAAAGCAAGGGCGCTCACGAAAGATTTGTAAATATTGCAGACTATTACTGGAAATACGGCGAAATCACAGGCATTAGACCTGAGGTTTTATATGGACAAGCAGCCAAGGAAACAGGCTTTGGAAAATACGGCGGACAGGTTGTGCCCGAACAGAACAACTGGGCAGGTATTAAAATTAAAAATCCCATAGGCGACCGCCCTGAGGACCACGAAACCTTTGAAACTCCCGAAGACGGAGTTCGTGCTCATTTTAATCACATTTCAGTTTATATAGGCGGTATTGACCCTGTGGGAGAGCCTCACGATCGCTACTATGTGATACAGACTGTGGCGTGGCGTGGCACTGTTCAATATGTAGAGCAGTTAGGCGGCAAATGGGCGCCTGATGTAACATACGGCTACAATATTGTAGTAAAGATGTTAAGAGGAATGGAAAATATGTAAGGCTTTGCATTTAGAGCAGACTATTAATAAATATCCCCCCCGTTTTACGAAACCGGGGGGATATTTATTACATATTAAGTTTCGAGCGTATAGACTTTACATATTCTGACGGGGTTTGTCCCGTTGCTTTTTTAAACTGTCGGCAAAAGTAATGGATAGACTCATACCCTAAGGATTCTGCAATCTGTGTTGCGGTCATTTGGTTTTTGCGAAGGAGCGATTTTGCCTCGCGGATTTTCAGGGAATTTATGTAGTTAAGTATGGTAGTGCCATACTCCTGACGAAAACTTCTGCACAGAGTTGTTTTGTTTGTGCTAAATAAAAAGCATAGGTTATCAAGGGTTATTTTTGTGTTGTAATTTTCGGTTATATATTGGTGTATTGCCTGAATGTTGCTGAGTGAGGCATCGTGAGTCGGCTCTGTTGCACCTTCGTTTTCGCAAAAATCACGCACTAAGGTTATTAGGAAGCTTTCGAGGCCTATTTTTATCATCTGGTCAGCGCCAAATGGAAAATCCCTACGCTTCTTCATATAGGTGGTGTTTGGTATGTCATAGGGTGGTTCATATATGCTCATGCCCTCTGCCATTATGCGGGCCAATGCCCTTGTGTGCTCGTTAGTCAGCGTCACTGGTGTTTTTGAAAATGGAGCCAGAGCCTCGCTTTCGCACTCAAATCCGATAATTATAACATTGGGTGCAACTGCATCTGAGGTGGAAAGAGAATGCACCTCATTTGGGCGGTGGATAATCAGCTGATTTACCGATAAATCTCCGCAGAAATTGTCAGCACGAACAGATAAATTGCCTGTATCAACATAGATAAGCTCGCAAAAATTGTGAGAGTCGCGTGATGTGTGGTATTCATTTGTAAATTCAAAATAGTGAATGTTGGCAATTCGTGTCACGTTCATTTGTATCTTGCATTTTTGCAACTTAAAATCCATAAAAACACCTCGTAAAAAGTGTATCACTTATTTCGAAAAAAGTCAACAAATTTAATATTGTGCAAAAATGAGTAAATATTGTGTAAATACAAAAAACTACTTATTTAATATAATTAAATTAACCTATATTATTAAAAAGGAGAGGTTCATTATGGCAAGAATTTGTATTCCCGATCATGAGTATAAGGAAAGAATCGCAAGAGCTGCAAAATTAGTAGCAGAACGCGGTTTGGACGTTATGGTAGTTTGCTCAACAGAGTCAGACTATGCAAACGCAAGATATTTTAGCGGCTTCTGGCCCCTCTTTGAGCGTGCAGGCGTTGCAATTTCTGCAACAGGTGAAGCAGCATTAATGGTTGGTCCCGAGTGTATCATCTTTGCTCAGGACGTTGCTAAAATCGACAAGATTTTTTGTCTTCGTGAGTTCAGAGAATCAGCTGACCCTGCGTACCCCGAGCTTCAGGCAAGCACATTCAAAGACGTGTTCAAAGCAATCGGCGTAACAGGCGAAAACATCAAAATTGGTCTCGGTAGCTACGTTGAATGCACATTACCTATTTTCGAAGGCTTAAAGGATAGCTTCCCCAAGGCTGAAATTGTTAAATGTAACGAAATCATGGTTGCGCTCCGTCAAATTAAGAGTGCAAATGAGCTTGCTTGTATCCAGGAAGGCTTCCGTATTGTTGACATCGCAACAGACGAAGTTATCCGTCACTTAAAGCCCGGTGTTACAGAATTACAGATGGTTGGTATTGCACAGAAGGTTATTTACGAAGAAGGCGCAGAATACGAAGGTCTTCCCATGTATGTATTCAGCGAAAAATCAACAAGCCACGCTATCAGCCGTTCAAGCTACAGAACAATTAACAAAGGTGATATCGTTCAGCTTAACTTATCTGCTAAAATCGACGGTTATTCTCCTGCTATCGGTCTTCCCGTTATCATGGGTAAATTAGACGGCGAAAGAAGAAGAGTTATTGAATTTTGTAAACAGGCTCACGACTGGACAGTTGACCAGTTAAAGGCTGGCGTTATGGCATCATCTATCGCAAAAGACTTCTACAATATGTATGTTGAAAACGGCTTTAAGGACAACTTTGTATACGGTCCCTGCCACGGTACAGGTATGATTGAGGTTGAAGCTCCATGGATGGAAACATCTTCTGACTACTTGCTCCAGCCCAACATGACATTCCAGGTTGATACATTTATCTCAGGCGACGGTTTTGGCGTTCGTTGGGAAAAGGGTATCGCAATCACAGAAAATGGTTGCAAGTCAATGACAGATTACCTCAAGAAGGGTATCATTGAATTAGATTTCTAATTTAAAAAAATATAGAAATAAGGGGATGTAAAAGGTGATTTTTACATCCCCATCTCTTAATAGAAAGGAAGAAAGAATTATGTCAGTAGGTAAAAAAGTATGGATTATTCCTGATTGCGAGCTTCCCTATGAAGGCGAAGGCGTTATGAAAGGTCACGAATCGGTTATTATCGTTAACGATACTGATGTAGATGCAGAAATCAAAGTAAAAGTTTACTTCACCGATAAAGACAGCTACAACGATATCAAGTGGACAGTAGGTGCAAACCGTGTTCGTTGCTTCAGAATGAACAACAAAGACGATATGGACGGTTTCGAAGTACCTTACGAAACACAGTACGCTATGAAGGTAGAAAGCAACACACCTATCGTTCTGCAGTACGGAAGACTTGACAACCGTCAGGTAAATTTAGCATATTACACAACATTAGGCTACGGAGAATAAGGAGTGAACATTATGGAACTTAATATGGTTTTTCCAAGAGAAGTAAAATATGTACAGGATAACAGAATTCCTGTTGTTTTGGTTGGCGGTACGGTTGAATACCACGGACCTCACTGCTCTTACGGTTGTGATACTTTAATTGCAGAGGGTTTAATTAAAAAGCTTTCTGAAAAGAAAGAAATTATGATTGCGCCCACAATTTATTACAGCCCTTCAAGCTATGCCGTAGCAGATGAAACAAGCGGCACAGTACACATCGAAGAAGATGTTTTTGAAGCATATTTATTCCAGATTTTTACGAATATGTTATATGCCGGTCACAGAAACATTTATGTTGTTATTCACCATCAGTTTGAGCAGGAAAATTTAAAGCCCATGACACTTTCTTATATGAAAGCGGCATCGCGTGCCACAATGCGCTACCTTGAAAAAACACAAGGTCAGGGTTGGTGGGGCTCAGAAAACTACGCTACCTACTACGAAAACTTAGGCGGCGGCGACGATCCTTTCAGCTGGATTAAGGTTATCCCCACAATGAGTACCGAGGTGCAAAACGCAACAGGCTATGACCACGCAGGAAAGTACGAGTGCTCAATTTTAATGTCACTTTATCCCGATGCGGTAAAATTAGACAGAATTGATGACATCAAGCATTGGTTTACAGATAGTGCAAGAGAAGCCAATAAAGAGCTTGGCGACGAAATGGTAGCTAAATCTTTGGAATATTTAGAGAATAAAATTGTCTAATGGAAGTGGAAATATGAAATTAAACTTGCAGAAAAGCTTTTTTGCAGACCGTGAAAACAAGCTTTTAGAATACAGCGAATTTGAAATTTCAGCATTCAGATACTCATCAGGTGTTGAGGCGTTATCAGTCAAAAATTCAAAGTGCTCGTTTATTTTCCTGCCCTTTTTGGGACAGCAAATCTGGCACTACTGTGTAGACGGTCGCGAACTTTCTATGCAGACAAATATCAAAGAACCTCTTGTGCCAAAGCAGTATCTTGAAAATTACGGCGGATTTTTGTACCATTGCGGTATTATTTCTATGGGTGCGCCGGATAATAACCACCCACAGCACGGAGAAATCCCAAATGCTGAATACAAAAGTGCGTATATTGAATGTGGCGAGGATGAAGGCGGAAAATACATCGCTCTCGGTGGTGAGCTGGTTCATGAGACTGCCTTTGTTAGAGGCTACAGATTTAGACCTCAGCTCAAGCTTTATGAGGGCAGCGCCGTGTTTAAAATCACGGTTGAAATAGAAAATACCCGAGCATATCCTCTTGAATATATGTACCTTTGTCACATAAACTTCCGTCCTCTTGACGGAGCGAACCTTATCACAAGTGCAAAGTATGATGCAGAACACATTACTATTTACAATACAGTTGATTCTCCTGCACTTTTAGACTATATCGCACGTCTTGAAAAAGACCTTACCATTATGGATAAGGTAGGTGCAGAAGGTCAGGTATATGACCCTGAATTGTGCTTTGGCATCAAGTATGAGAGCGATGAAAATATGCGTGCCTATACTATGCAATACACAGATAGCGGTGCGTGCTTCGTATCTCATCCTGTAGATTACTTGCCCTATAGTATCCGTTGGATTTCAAGAACAAAGAGTGAGCAGGCTATGGGCATGGTGCTTCCTGCAACAGGTGAACACTTGGGTTATGAAAATGCAAAGGCAAAAGGTCAGCTTAAAATCGTTGAACCTAACGGTAAGATCAGATTTACTATGGAGGCGGGCTATATAGAAAAAGACGCGGCAGACGCAGTAAAAGAAAAGATAGCTCAGCTTTTAAAATAAAAACAAACAAAAGGCGCTCGTATATCGAGCGTCTTTTTAATTTTAAGAAAATCTTGATTAAATCTACCAAAAGGTATATAATAGTGGGGTAAGGAGCTGATATTATGTTTAATGCAGCAAAAGTTAAAGACGATTGCGTTAATTGGATAAAGGAGTTTTTTGCAGCCAACGGTCCCGATTGCAATGCCGTAGTGGGCATTTCAGGCGGCAAGGACAGCTCTGTTGCAGCAGCTCTGTGTGTTGAGGCGTTGGGGCGTGACAGAGTAATCGGAGTTTTAATGCCAAAGGGCGAGCAACACGACATTGACTGTGCCCGCCAGTTAGTTGAACATTTAGGAATAAAAAGCTATGAAATAAATATTAAAGATGCAGTAGATGGATTAATGGCAAATATGCCGAAAAATTTAGAAATAAGCACCCAGACTGTGACAAACATTCCGCCTAGAGTGCGTATGACCACTCTTTATGCGGTGAGTCAGTCGGTCAACGGCAGGGTGGTAAACACCTGCAATCTGTCCGAGGATTGGGTAGGGTATTCCACACGCTACGGTGATGCTGCAGGGGATTTTTCTCCTATGAGTAACTTAACGGTTACCGAGGTAAAGGAGATAGGTCATCTTTTGGGATTACCACGAAATCTTGTAGAAAAAACACCCATAGACGGCTTGTGCGGCAAGACCGATGAGGAAAACTTAGGCTTTACCTATGCAGTTCTTGATAAGTATATAAGAACAGGCGTGTGCGAGGATGCCGCTACTAAAGAGCTGATTGACAAAAAACACAAGGCAAATCTCTTTAAATTACAGCTGATGCCAAGCTTTAAGCCTGAAATATAGTATGAAAAAAGCGAAGTTTTTACTTCGCTTTTTTTAATATGTCTTCTACACTTTTTCCGTGTGGACGATTGTAGCGTTTTAGCTTAAAAAGTGAAGATGTTCTTGAGATTTTATTTATCCCCTCGGCACAGGACAAACTCATCTTAAAGCCCATTTTTTTGATTTCTTCTTCGGTCTCACGACACAAAAATCCAAAAGGATAAGTAAAGCAATCAGCGTGAGTGCCTGTGTATTCATAAATCAAATTTCGCATTTTTGCCGTATCTTCAGTAAAAATCCACCTGTGGTGTTCAGTTGACTCGCCTGACATTTTGGCGCAGCCTAACCGACCGCTTGAGGTTTTGTGCAAATCGTATGTGTGGTTGCCGATTTCTGTGTGAGAGCTTCTGGCAAGGGCGGCTATATCGTTCCAGTCAAGATAAGCATACGACACCGCCCTGTCGGGGTGTTCTGTGTAGTCATTGGTGTAAGCACCCACTATTGATACCACAGCTTTCATATTGTATTTTTCCAAAAGGGGCACTACATACTCAAGATACGAAAGATGCCCGTCATCAAAGGTGAGCATAACGCACTTTTCTGGAAGTGGTGTGCCGTTTTCCTGATATGCTATAAGGTCACGGGGGAGAATGGCGGAATACCCCTGTTTTTTCAAATATTTTAAATCCTGCTCCAATTCATCGGGGGAAACTATAAACTTGCCGTGCTTGTTTGTGTCTTTTAAAACGTGATGGTACATAATTATGGGCAGTTCATAATCATAGGCAGCCTCCTGTGCCACGCAGCATATATAAGAGCCTGCATGAAAAATTCCGAAAAACACCGCAACAGTTATTACAAAAATCAGCAAACGAAAAAGATAACGCTTCACAAAAATCTCCATTCCGCCGCCATACGTCGGCACAAATAGTGATTAAAATATCTCTTGTCCGTATGGCAAGGAATGATAAGAGATTTTTATGCCCATGTGCGTTTCTGAGCGAACGCGAAGAAAATTTCGCACGGGCAATTAATTTCGCCGAAGGCGATAACGGGAAAGGAACTTTCGCGTTATCACCTCTTTTGTGAATTATATGAATTGATGGCTTGTATAAATCATATAATTTTTTTGAGGTGAGAAAATTGTACAAAAATTTTTATAGATTTGCGTTTTTATCTGTCGTGCTGTCAGCTGTTGTGGCGCTTGCTGCAATGACTGCACCTGCGTACCAGGAAAGTGTGAGCGTAGAAAAAGACGGCTATATAAAATGGGTTGACTTTAACGTTACATATAAGGCGCTATCTGAGTGCTTAAAATATGATGTTGACACCTACCAAAAGGAAAATCACGTAGGCTGGATAGATTTGCTGGCTGTACTTTCTGCCCGTGGAGGCGGCAACTTTAAAAACTACAAGTCCTCAGATCTCACAAAAATAACCGACCAAATCAAATCGGGCACGACCTTAGAAGACATAACAAAGGATTTGAAATATTTTGAATATTATAAAGAGGCGTATTCGGCAGTTTTAGGCGGATTTGTGGGAGAATATGAGATAGAACGTGACGACGGAGGTTATGAGAAAAAATACGGTCTTAAAGCGTTTTCTCCCATTGCCAAGGGATACTCGTATTCTCATTTTGACGATTTTGGAGCGTCACGCTCTTACGGATTTCGTCGAAAACACTTAGGTCACGATATGATGGGCAGCGTAGGTACGCCGATTATTGCGGTGGAGTCGGGGTATGTTGAGTGCGTAGGCTGGAATCAGTACGGCGGTTGGAGAATAGGTATCAGGAGCTTTGACAAAAAGCGCTATTACTACTACGCACATCTCAGGCGTGACCACCCCTACAACGATATGTATGAGGGAAAAATCGTTACCGCAGGCGATGTTATAGGCTACCTTGGAATGACAGGCTACAGTACCAAGGAAAATGTGAACAACATAAACACGCCTCACCTTCATTGGGGTATGCAGCTTATCTTTGACGAAAGCCAAAAGGACGCTGCGGCAGAGATATGGATAGATTTGTACGCTATAACCAAACTGCTTGAGCGAAATCGCTCGGCAGTAGTCAGGAACGATGAAGAAAAGGAATACTACAGAAAATACGAAATGTTTGAGCCCAATTTAGAAAAATGAAAAAAGACGAGGAAAATCCTCGTCTTTTTTCATTTTTATATTGCAACTATTGAAAAGATGTGCTAAAATATTATAAAGTAGTATAAATAGGACAATTTTGGGGAGATTTTGATGAACGAAACCAAAGAAGCTGTGAAAATTCCCGAGTGCGCATCGTATTTAGGCGAAAGCTATGATGTTGTAGTTATCGGTGCGGGGCATGCAGGTGTAGAGGCAGCGCTGGCCTCTGCCCGTCTTGGAATGAAAACGGCACTTTTTGCATTAAATCTTGATACAGTAGCAAATATGCCCTGCAACCCGTCTATCGGCGGTACGGCAAAGGGGCATTTAGTGCGTGAGATAGACGCACTCGGCGGCGAAATGGCAAAAGCTGCAGATAAGACATTTTTGCAGTCAAGAATGCTCAACCGAGGCAAGGGTCCTGCGGTGTATTCACTTCGTGTGCAGTCGGACAGACGTGCATATCAGGCAACAATGAAGCACACCATAGAGCTATGCGAAAACTTAGATTTAAAACAGGCAGAAATCGTACACATTGAAATAAATGAAGGTAAAGTCTGTGGCGTAGTTACTGCAGTTGGTGCATATTACCCTGCAAAGTGCGTTATCATTGCCAGCGGCACTTACCTAAAGGGCAAAATCATCATTGGCGACCACTCCTATGGCGGCGGTCCTGATGGTTGTCAGCCGGCAAATGAATTGTCAGAATCGCTAAAGTCAGCGGGCGTTTCCATTATGAGGTTCAAAACTGGAACACCAGCCAGAGTAAACCGCAGTACGGTTGATTTTTCCAAGATGGAAGTACAGGAGGGCGACAAGCCAGTTGTGCCGATGTCTTTTGAAACAGAAATCCCGGGAGAAAATACAGAGGTTTGTTACTTAACATATACAAACGCCGAAACCCACAAGATAATTATGGATAACCTCCACCGCTCGCCCCTTTACAGCGGAAAAATTGAGGGTGTAGGTCCCAGATATTGTCCCTCCATCGAGGATAAAATTGTTAGATTTAAGGACAAAGAACGCCATCAGCTCTTTATTGAGCCAATGGGTGCAAATACAGAGGAAATGTACGTTCAGGGTATGTCATCAAGCTTGCCTGAGGACGTGCAGATAAAGATGCTTCGTTCAATCCGTGGTCTTGAAAACGTAAAAATGATGCGTACAGCTTATGCTATCGAGTATGATTGCTGCGACCCCACGCAGCTTTATGCGTCATTAGAGTTTAAGGATATTGAAGGCTTATTCGGTGCGGGTCAGTTTAACGGCTCATCAGGCTATGAAGAAGCTGCAGCGCAAGGGTTGATTGCAGGTATAAATGCGGCAAGAAAGCTTGCGGGAAAAGAACCTGTTATATTAGACAGAGCGTCGAGCTATATCGGAACATTAATTGACGATTTAGTTACAAAGGGCACACACGAGCCATATCGTATGATGACGTCACGTTCTGAATATAGACTCTTACTCCGTCAGGACAATGCAGATTTTCGCTTAACCCCCTTAGGTCACGAGATAGGCCTTATCAGCGATGAGCGATACGTGCGTTTCTGTAATAAATGGCAGGCAATAAATGACGAGGTTGAGCGAATAGAAAAAATTGTTCTTCCCCCATCTGAAAAGGTGCTTGCATATTTAGAGGAGCACAACTCAACCCCAATTAGTACAGGTGCAAGATTCTGCGATTTACTTCGCCGACCTGAGCTTGACTATGTGAGCTTAATGGGCCTCTTAGGCGATGAAATAACCTTAGATACCCAGTCAGCCGAAGAGGTTGAAATCTTAGTAAAATACAGCGGCTACATTGAACGCCAGAACAAGCAGGTAGAGCAGTTTAAAAAACTGGAGGCAAAAAAGCTTCCCAAGGATATAAATTATGATGAAATCTCAGGCCTAAGACTTGAGGCAAGGCAAAAGCTTAATAAGCTAAAACCCCACTCAATCGGTCAGGCAAGCAGAATTTCGGGCGTAAGCCCTGCCGACATTTCGGTGCTTTTGGTTTATCTTGAGCAGTCGGCAAGAAAGGAATAACTTATGATAAAAAGTATGACAGGCTACGGAAGATACGAGCACATTGATGAAAACAGAAAGATCGTCATTGATTTGCGCAGTGTCAACCACAGATATTGTGATATTACAGTTAAAGTTCCAAGAGCCTACGGCTACTTAGAGGACAAAATAAGAGAGTACGTGTCATCAAACATTTCAAGAGGTAAGGTTGAGGTGTTCTTATATGTAGAAAACTACACCTCAAATGACAAGGTTGTAACAGTTGACCACGTTCTGGCAGAAAACTACTACAACGTGTTGACAGAGTTAAAGGAAACCTACACCTTAAGAAATGACATCGGGTTATCGGATTTAGCCAGATTTTCTGATATTTTTGTAACACGTCAGCAGGACGAGGACAAGGACAAAGCCTGGGAAATGGTATTAGCGTGCTTAAAGCCTGCAGTCGAGGACTTTGTGGCAATGAGAGTCCGCGAGGGAGAAAGATTAAAGCAGAACTTAATCGAGCGAGCTGAAGCCATAAAAGCGCTGGTTGCTCAAATTCGCGAACGCTCTCCCGAAATAGTTAAAGAATACGAAGCACGACTTCGTGCAAGAATTGACGAGCTCTTAGGTGGTTTTAGTGCCGACGAGGGCAGAATATTAACAGAAGTTGGCGTTATGGCAGACAAGGTCTGCATTGACGAAGAGCTTGTGCGCTTAACATCTCACTTTGATGAGCTTGAAAAGATTTTGGCGCTCTCTGAGCCTGTCGGCAGAAAGCTCGACTTCTTAGTCCAGGAAATCAATCGTGAAACCAACACAATCGGTTCTAAGGCAAACGATTTCGGTCTTGCTAAGTGCGTAGTTGAAATCAAATCTGAAATAGAAAAGCTAAGAGAACAAATCCAGAATATCGAATAAGGAGAAAAGGTATGAAACTAATTAATATCGGTTTCGGTAATGTTATTTCAGCAAAAAGATTGGTAGCTATAGTTTCCCCCGATTCTGCGCCCATCAAGCGTATGGTACAGGATGCAAGAGACCGTGGTATATTAATAGACGCTTCCTACGGCAGACGTACACGTGCCGTTATCATTATGGACAGCGATCATATTATACTGTCAGCTGTGCAACCGTCAACTGTTGCTCACAGACTTGACGAAAATGCAGAAATGGCAGAGTTTGGAGGAGAGGACGATGAGTAACAGACTTGGCTTGTTAGTCGTTTTCTCAGGACCATCAGGCTCAGGCAAGGGCACAGTATTAAAAGAAGCTATGAAAATGTCAGACAATTTAACCATCTCGGTGTCTGTTACAACACGTATGCCCCGAGAGGGAGAGGTTGACGGCGTTGACTATATTTTTTATTCTAAGGAGCAGTTTGAGTCTTTGATTGATAAAGATGGCTTTTTGGAATGGGCGTGCTTTTGTGAAAACTACTACGGCACACCTAAAGAACGAGTAGAGTCGCTTCTTTCTGAGGGAAAGGACGTGATTTTAGAAATCGAAGTTCAGGGTGCAATGAAGATTAAAGAGGCTTGCCCTGAAGCAGTGCTGATTTTTAACATGCCGCCCTCAAGCGAAGAGCTCAAAAGCCGCCTGGTGGGAAGAAACACAGACGCAGCCGACGTTATCAAAAAACGTCTTGATACTGCCGTATGGGAAATTTCTCAGGCGGAAAAATACGATTACATAGTGGTAAATGACAAAGTAGAGCGAGCTGCAAAATCACTCCTTGGCATAATCGAGGGAGAAAAATGCAAACCCGAAAGAAACAAGGAAATTTTGGCAGAATATAAATAAGAAAATAATTTTTTTGAAAGGATTGATATATTATGATGCTTTATCCGTCAATTGTAAATCTTTTAGAGAAGGCGGGAAGTAAGTACAGCTTAGTAATTGCCGCGTCAAAGCGCGCAAGAGAAATCTGCGAGGATGCAGAAAATGCAGGCGAGTCAATCGACGGCGCACGTGCTATTACCGCAGCTGCAGCAGAAATTGCAGACGGTAACATCGCAGTTGAAAACTACGAGGGCACAGACGAAATCATCGAAAAGGTTGCATACGTAAACTCAGAAGAATACATTGCTAACCAGATGGCACAGAATGAAGCAAGAGCTCATTTTGAAATCAAAGATGATGAAGAATAATATAAAGATTGGCGTAGTATCGTTAGGTTGTCCAAAAAACCGTGTAGATACTGAAATTATGCTGGGGATTTTAGGCTCCGACGGCTACGAAATAGTGGCAGACCCTGAGGATGCCCACATAATTATAGTAAACACTTGTGCGTTTATTGACGATGCCAAGGAAGAGTCTATTGATACGGTTATCGAGATGGCGGAGTACAAAAAACAAAACTGCCGTTATCTTATTATGACAGGTTGCCTTGCTGAGCGCTATCACGACGAAATTATGGCAGAACTCCCTGAGGTTGATGCAGTTGTTGGCACAGGGGATTACCATAAAATCGCAGAGGTTATTAAGGCAGTAGAAGCAGGCGAAAAGCCCGTGCTCTATGGTCACATTGACGATGACATTCCGGAAGGCTATCCCAGAATGGTATCAACAGGTGGCGTGACTGCATACCTTAAAATTTCCGATGGTTGTGACAATAAGTGCACATACTGCATAATTCCCAAACTTCGTGGCAAGTACAGAAGCAGACCTATGGAAGATATTGTGGCAGAGGCAAAAGAGCTTGCCGATAGCGGAGTTCGTGAGGTAATTTTAATTGCTCAGGACACCACCCGTTACGGCTACGATTTGTCAGGTCACGAGATGCTGTCAGAGCTGTTGCGTGAGCTTGCTGGTATTGAAAATCTCCATTGGATAAGAGTGCATTATATGTACCCCGAGTCAATTACTGACAGTATGATTGAGGTTTTTGCCACTGAAGAAAAGGTAGTCAAGTATATGGACATTCCCATTCAGCATATTAATAACCGAGTGCTAAAGCGAATGGGCAGACACAATACTAAGGAAGATACCCAAAAGCTGATAAACAAGCTTCGTGAGCGTGTTCCTGAGATCACAATAAGAACAACTCTCATTGCAGGCTTTCCTGGGGAAACCGAGGAAGAGTTTTCAGAGCTTTGCGAATTTGTGAGGGATGCCCGCCTTGAAAAGCTTGGCGCATTTGCCTATTCAGTTGAAGAGGGCACGGCTGCAGCAAAGCTTGACGGACAGTTAGACGATGATGTAAAGCTTGCACGTCAGGAAGAATTAATGCAGATACAGTCAGAAATTTCTCAGCAGCTCCAGCAGGAACGTCTGGGCAAGGTAGTTGAGGTAATCTGCGAAGGCTATGACGAAGAAAATCTCATGTACTACGGCCGCAGTCAGGCGGACTCATTAGACGTTGATGGCACAGTTTACTTTGCAGCATCGGACGAGGTAAACATCGGCGAATTTGTAAAAGTAAAAATATTAGACACAGACAACTATGACTGCACGGGCGTGCAGGTAGAGGAGGAATAGCGATGAACACTCCAAATAAATTAACATTGTTACGAGTTATAATGATACCTGTATTTATGGCATTTTATATGTACATTCCGTGGCCTAACTTTTTTGCCACAGTGATTTTTGTACTTGCCTTTTTGACAGATATGTTAGACGGGTACTTAGCACGTAAAAACAATCAGGTGTCAAACTTCGGTAAAATTATGGACCCGTTGGCAGACAAGGTTTTAGTAGCTGCGGCGATGGTGTTGCTTACTGCCTCAGGTGTTATAAACCCATGGGTTACAGTTTTAGTCCTTGCCCGCGAATTTGCGGTGTCAGGTATCCGCATTGCGGCGGCAGCAGAGGGCAATGTGGTTGCAGCCAGCAAGTGGGGCAAACTGAAAACAATCTGGCAGTTTGTTGCCATCACTTTAGCACTTATCATAAATAGCAGCAATTGGTTTGTTGATATTCTAATGTGGATTAATCTTGCACTTACGGTGTTGTCAGGTGCTGATTACATAATTAAAAACAAAAAATATATTTCAATTCAGTAAGAAGGGAAGAAATACAATGGGACTTACCCTGACAGAAAAAATCTTAAAAGAACATATTATTGACGGTGTATTTAGAAAGGGCACCGAAATCGGTATTAAAATTGACCAGACATTGACACAGGACGCTACAGGCACAATGGCGTACCTTGAGTTTTTGGCTATCGGTATTCCGAGAGTAAAAACCGAGCGTTCTGTTGCATATATTGACCACAACACATTGCAGTCGGGCTTTGAAAATGCAGATGACCACCGCTTTATCGGTTCGGTTGCCAAAAAGCATGGCATTTACTTTTCACGCCCCGGAAACGGCATCTGCCATCAGGTGCACCTGGAGCGTTTCGGTGCTCCCGGCAAAACTTTAATCGGTTCTGACAGCCACACCCCCACAGGCGGCGGTATCGGTATGATTGCAATCGGTGCAGGCGGACTTGACGTTGCAGTTGCGATGGGCGGCGGCGCTTACTACATCACATATCCTAAAATAGTTAAGGTAAACTTAGTTGGAAAATTAGGTCCCTGGTCTGCGGCAAAAGACGTAATCTTGGAAGTGTTAAAAAGATTATCAGTTAAAGGCGGCGTAGGCAAGGTTATAGAATATTGCGGCGAGGGTGTTAAGACTTTATCTGTTCCCGAGCGTGCAACCATCACAAATATGGGTGCAGAATTAGGTGCAACAACATCAATCTTCCCATCTGACGAAATTACCCTTGAGTTCTTAAAGGCACAGGGCAGAGCAGATGTTTGGCAAGAGTTATCAGCAGACAGCGACGCTGTATACGATGAAGAATTAACAATTGATTTATCAGCTATCGAGCCTGCGGCGGCTTGCCCTCATTCGCCTGACAACATTAAGTCAATTAGCGAAATCGGCGAAATGAAGATAGACCAGGTATGTATCGGCTCTTGTACAAACAGCTCATATCAGGATATGATGAAGGTAGCACACATCTTAAAGGGCAAAACTGTACACCCTGATGTGTCACTCTCAATCGCACCCGGGTCAAAGCAGGTTTTAGGTATGCTTGCGGAAAACGGCGCACTTTATGATATGATTGATGCTGGTGCAAGAATTTTAGAGAGTGCTTGCGGTCCTTGTATCGGTATGGGACAATCACCCAATTCAGGCGGTATCTCACTTCGTACCTTTAACAGAAACTTTGAAGGCAGAAGCGGCACAAAAGATGGTCAGGTTTATTTGGTTTCTCCTGAAACTGCGGCGGCATCTGCCATTGCAGGTGTTTTAACTAACCCCAAAACATTAGGGGAAGAAGTTGCCATTCCTATGCCTGAACAGTTTAAAATCAATGACAATATGATAGAGCCTCCTATTGACGAGGCGGAAATGGACAAGGTCGAAATCTTACGTGGTCCTAATATTAAACCCTATCCTGATACAGCACCATTATCAGATAAGATTGAGTGCGAATGTTCACTCAAGGTAGGCGACAATATTACAACAGACCATATTATGCCTGCGGGAGCAAAGATTTTGCCCCTGCGTTCAAACATTCCGAAAATTTCTGAGCATTGCTTTGCAGTTTGTGACGAAACATTCCCCAAACGTGCAAAAGAACTTGGCTCAAGCATAATAGTGGGCGGAGCAAACTACGGTCAGGGGTCATCACGTGAGCACGCAGCATTAGCACCTCTTTACTTAGGCGTTAAGATTGTTTTAGTTAAGTCCTTTGCAAGAATTCACCGCTCAAACTTAATTAATGCAGGTATCTTGCCCTTTACATTCGTTAACGAGGCAGATTATGACAAGGTCTCACAGGGCGACGTGCTTTCTTGCGACAACTTAATCGAAACAATCAAACAGGGCAAAAACATCACAGTAACTAATAAAACAACAGGCGAAGATATTGAATGTATCTGCGAGCTCTCAGACCGTGCAAAGAATATAATTTTAGCGGGTGGCTTACTTGACTACACAAGAGAGCAGTTAGGAGAATAACAATGACAAAAATACAGATGAAAACACCCCTCGTCGAGATGGACGGGGACGAAATGACCAGAATTATCTGGAAAATGATTAAGGATATTTTGCTTATTCCTTATGTTGATTTAAAGACCGAATATTATGATTTAGGGTTAGAGTACAGAAACGAAACAAACGATCAGGTAACAGTAGATTCAGCAGAAGCAACAAAGAAATACGGCGTTGCAGTAAAGTGTGCCACAATCACACCCAATGCTGCAAGAATGACCGAATATAACCTAAAGGAAATGTGGAAATCCCCCAACGGCACAATCCGTGCGATTTTAGATGGCACAGTTTTCAGAACGCCTATTATTGTAAAAGGTATCACACCCTATATTCCCACATGGACAAAGCCCATTACCATTGCCCGTCATGCATACGGCGATGTGTACAAAAACACAGAAATGCAGGTGGCACAGGGCACAAAATGTGAGCTTGTGGCAACAGACAAAGACGGCAACGAAACTCGTCAGTTAATTCATGATTTTTCCGATACTGCAGGCGTTATTCAGGGTATGCACAACACGGACAAGTCAATTGCAAGTTTTGCAAAAAGTTGCTTTAACTATGCTTTGGATATGAAGCAGGACGTGTGGTTTGCAACAAAGGATACAATTTCTAAAAAATACGACCATCGCTTTAAGGATATTTTCAATGAAATCTTTGAAGCAGAATATAAAGAAAAGTTTAATGATGCAGGTATTGAATATTTCTATACGCTTATTGACGACGCAGTAGCTCGTGTTATTCGTTCTGAGGGCGGTTACATCTGGGCGTGCAAAAACTACGACGGCGACGTTATGAGCGATATGGTAGCAACTGCTTACGGGAGTCTTGCTATGATGACATCGGTGTTGGTTTCTCCTGATGGTGTTTACGAGTATGAAGCAGCTCACGGCACAGTTCAGCGTCACTATTACAAGCACTTAAAAGGCGAGGCTACATCAACAAACAGCGTAGCAACACTTTTTGCTTGGACAGGAGCGCTCAAAAAACGCGGCGAGCTAGACGAAACGCCTGAGCTCGTTGATTTTGCAGACAAGTTAGAAAAAGCCACAATCAAAACAATTGAAGATGGTGTTATGACAGGCGACCTCTATCTCCTTTCAAGTCTTGAAAACAAGAAAAAAGTAGGAACAGAGGAGTTCTTAGTTGAAGTTAATAACCGTTTAGTACAAATGCTATAACAAAAAACAGTTCATTGCATACAATGCAATGAACTGTTTTTATTTTCGGGAGGAATATATGCGGTTAGGCAGCAGAAGGTACATCTGTGCAAAAGGACACAAAAAACAAGCCTTGTTCGTTATTTTTTCATTAGTTATCATATGCGGTTGTGCTGCTTTAATCTGCAGTTTTTTTGCGTTGCGTACATCAGCTACCAAAATGGCAAAATCAAGGGCAAAAGAAATTGCACTCATGGCTGTTAACAGGGCAATATCCAAAAAGCTTTCCCAAGAAAATCTAACCTATTCGGATTTTGTGAATTTTACATATTCGGCTGACGGCAACATTACCTCCGCCCAGAACAACCTGTCAAAAATCAGCAAACACAGCGCAGACCTTGCCATAGACATCGGAGAAGCTATACAAGGCATTTCTGATGAGAAACTGTCAATTCCAATAGGAACATTATCGGGGGTTGACGTTTTGTACGGAATGGGTCCTGATATCCCCTTAGAAATCAAGCCCTACGGTAACGCCAATGCAGAGCTTAAGACTAAATTTTACTCAGCAGGCATAAACCAGACCATCTTTGAGGTAATGGCTGAGGTGTCAGCAGAAATTTCGGTGCTGATGCCCACAATCCGCACAGCAGAGCGGATTAAAACCAGCGTTCCTGTGGCATCAACCGTTATTGTAGGTACTGTTCCTGACAGCTTCACAAGCGTAGACCGACAGGGATATGAGTTTGAAGAAGACGTGCTGGAACTTGCAGAATAAAACTTGACTATTTT
>JAZQBQ010000080.1:0-6563 GCA_045545755.1 Congzhengia sp.
CACCACTACTAAAATTATAGAAATTATTTTTTTCATAGCTTTCTCCCCGGTTAAAGAAATCCGTAGCAAACGCTACGGATTTCTTGAATGTCTTAGTTTAATTTTCCGATTTCTTTGTAGTAATCGATTACGCCGTAGATAGTCTTCGCAGCTTCAGCTCTTGTTACATTGTTCAAGGGCTTGAATGTGCCATCGGGGTAACCGTTTACAATACCTAATTCGCTTGCATGAGCTATGAAAGACTCGGCATAACCGTGGATTTCATGACTGTCTTCGTATGCGGCTTCTATACCTTCTTCTGTCATTGCAGCATATCTCATAACAACTGCAATCAATTCCTGACGAAGGATTGTCTTGTTGGGTTTGAACTCATTATCGTCATAGCCTGTGTAGATGCCCATTTCAACCATTAAGTTGATAGCACCTCTGCCCCATGCTGCAACGTTTGCATCGTCTGCAAATCCTGTATCCTTATCAGCATATTCTGCTGCTTTTTCTTCTAAATCTAACGCACGTGTCATGATGACTGCGATTTCCTGTCTTGTAACACCGATGTCAGGACGGAAATTGCCATCTTCATAACCTGCTAAGATTCCTCTTGCTTCCAAATCACGGATAACACCTTCTGCCCAGTGACCAACAATGTCAGGGAACTTAACAGGCTCAACGGGTTTGACAGGCTCTGTGGGCTTTTCGCCACCGCCAACGCCTCCGCCGAAGCCACCGCCGCCTAAAATGCTGCCGCCGCCCTGCTGGGTTGTTGTGGGACGTGTAGCCGCAGTTTGGTCAGGCTTGTAAAGAGCAATGTCTTCATGAGCTAAAACTGTTTTCAAATCATCAATTGAAGCTTTTGCTGTAAGTGAATTAAAGAACTTCACAAAGCCACAAAGAATGTCAAAACCTTCAGCTTCAGCATTTGGTGATGTAGAAACAGAAACACCGTTAATCTGTGTTGCATCAATATATGAAGCAAGATTTGTTGCAAATGTCTTGTCGTATGTATGAAGAACAAATTCTGTGTCATCTGCTGAATCTGTCATTACAAAAAGTCCTTTGAGGGCTGTTAAAAGAACTAAGAAGTTATCTTCATCTAACGTTTCGCCGCCCTGATATATGTGCTCTGCAAATTTGCCACGCATATCAGAATCAACATAAGCATTATAGATATTATTTGCTGCTGTTATCTGGTCTCCTACCAAAGTAACCTTATTCAAAGGAATTTCTTCGATAGCGGGGTTTTCGATATCATCACCGAACAAATCAAGTGAAGCACTACGCTTTTCCAGCGGCACTGCCTTGTAGATTTTAAACAAGAGCTTAAAAGCTTCTTTTGTAGCTGCGTCTTCTCCCTGAAGGCCGTTAAAGAAAGGCTCTAAGCTATCCTCTAAAGCAGGAATGCCAACGCCGTCTACAGCATTAAGAAGTACATCGATACCATTGTTTCCATCTACCATTAATGCCTTGAAGTTTTTCCACACAGAAATTCTTTCCTGTGCACTGGTGCCCATCATATAGCTTTTTACCTGTCCAAACAAACGATCAATGTTTGAACTTCCCATTGTCACATCTGCAGCCATAACGGGGCATACCATTGTAAGCATCATAACAGCTGCGATAAGTGAACATAATAACTTTTTCATATTTTCCACTCCTTAAAGTTTTATTTTAAAATTTTAAAATTACTCTTCTAACAGGTGCAGATATTTGGCATAATAGCTTTTTATCTGGTCTTTTTGTTCCTGTCCTAACCTTGTGCGTATGAGCTCATACGCAGCTTTAAATTTTTTGTTATCCACACCGCCAACAGCATAGGATAACAGCGTCTGATAGTCCTCAGCCGACAGACTCTTGGCTAAAATAGCGAGCACTGCCAGTTTGTCAGAAACCGAAACTTTTGATTCCAGCTTTTTCATTGTTTCAGCGTCTAAGACTACTGAGATGTGCTTTGTTTTGTCAATGACGTTGTTGTTGTCAAGCACGGGCAAATCCACTGCTTCATCTGTTTCTTCCATTGATTTGCCTACGGTTTCAGTTATGTTGGAAAACGCCATATTAACCGCAATGTATGTACCAATAGTACCCACAAGGATAACCGCTGACAATATGATTGATATTATGAGGAGTTTTTTCTTGGTTTTTTTGGTCATATTGCTCCTCCCAACTTACGCCTTTAGGCAACCAACACTATTTTATAATATTATAACTCTAAATAAACGAAAAGTCAATATGTAACTAATTTAAAAAAAAGACTTTACAATTTAATTGGTTTGTGGTAAAATAAAGTTCGTGGTAAATATGCTGATGTGGCACAGTTGGTAGCGCAACGCCTTGGTAAGGCGTAGGTCGGCGGTTCAAGTCCGCTCATCAGCTCCAAAAATATAGAGTATCCTTTGTGGATACTCTATATTTTTTAGTTTTACAGAAATCGAATGCGGACTTGAAGGGTCGGTACTGAATGACTGCCAGTGGCAGTCAGAGCCGACCACCGCTCCGCCCGCAGGCGGGCAAGTCCGCTCATCAGCTCCAAAAATGCAGAGTGCCCTTTATGGGTGGTCTGCATTTTTTATATGCAGAAATAAGCGTCCAAAAAAGCCTCCCTCGTCAGAGGGAGGCTTTTTAATTTACGAAAGTTTTTCAGGATATAATCCATCTGCAATCAATTTCTTGATAGAATCTATTACAACAGGTGCGTCTTCTTTATATGTAACACCGAACCATTTATCGTTAGTGGGGAGGACTTTTACTGTTGCTTTGCCGTCTTTAATCATTCCGTCAACAATTGAGGGAAGGAGATATTCTGCCTTTAAGTCACCCTCTTTAACATTAGATAAGAACTCGACAAAGCCATCTTCTAAGCCGTCAATAAATGAAGGTGTAAGGCCCCACATATTCATTGAAACGTAAGAGTCGGCATCAATAGGACCATCGGGAGTTTTTGCACCTGCCGAGCACTCGCACTTTTCGATGTCGCCTGTTTCTACAACGTCAACTAACATATTGTCAGCGTCTACCTTACATACTCCACGTGTTACACCGCCGTTGTCGGATAATGTGTTTTTGAGAATAAAACCTGCCATACAGAATGAATATGGGTTTGATTTTGCCTCGTCAGATACTAAAAAGTCGTGAATTTTTACGAATGCTTCCTTGCCGTAGTAGTCGTCTGCATTGATTACTAAGAAGGGCTCTTTTACAATTCCCTTACAGGAAAGGATTGCGTGACCTGTGCCCCAGGGTTTTTTACGCTCTGCAGGTGTTACAAAGCCTCCGGGGAGATTGTCGTTTTCCTGAAAAGCGTACTCAACCTTACAGAGCTTTTCTATGCGGTTGCCAATAATTTCTTTGAAATCCTTTTCCAAATCACGGCGGATGATAAATACCACCTTGTTAAAGCCTGCCTGGAGTGCATCATAGATGGAATAGTCCATAATGATTTCGCCGTTTGGTCCTACGGGAGCTAACTGTTTGATGCCACCGCCAAAACGTGAGCCTATACCTGCTGCCATAATTACTAATGTTGTATCCATAGAATAAAACCTCTCTTTACATTTATACACTTGCAAATACAGTATAGCATATTAAGGAAGATATTTCAAGGGGTATGTTAAAGGCATAAAAAAAGAGGACACTTTACAGTGTCCTCTTAATTTGTTTATTTAGGTTAATCTATTAACTAACAAATATTAGTTAGTAGCATCGATTTCCCATGTAGCTGTTGAACCGTTGATGTCTGTGTAGTCATCGAATACAGCAGGATCAAGTGCAACAACAACGATGTCTTCTACTCTGCTCTTTTCGTTAACCTTAGCAACTGCAGCGTAAACAGCGTTTTCACGAACTGTTTCTCTTACACCGTTGATTGTGATCTTCTTAACGGGGTTGTTAGCTGCTGCTTCTTCGATCCAAGCATATGTTGCGCCTTCAACTTCTGCTACCTTAAACTTAACTGAGTTACCAGCTGTAGGTTTGAGGTTTGCATCAACTTCTTTAGCTAATACGATGTAGTCAGCATATTCAGAAATCATACCGAATACGAATCCCATGTCATCGTTAGGAATGTCATAGCCTAAAGCTGTAGCTGTAAGCTTACGAGAATATGCATCATAAACTACTGACCATTCAGCGATTTCATCTTCTGCATTTACTGCATACTGGATAACGTCGCCTACTGCAAGACCCTTCTGTACACCAACTGCGTCAGGATCAATATCCTTTGTTAAGTCGTTGATGTTTGTATCGCCTAATTCGATATCCCAATCGATAGAAACAACCTTTGTTTCGCCGCCCTGTACGAGTGTTAATGATGTAACTCTGTTGTCTTCAGCATCTAACTTTGTACCTATTGCTGCGATAACTGCTAAAGGTGATGTTTCAAGACCGTAGCTGGGCTTATCTGTCATAAGAACTGCTGCGAGTTCATCGTCACCGTTAACTGTGTAGAGGTATGAGTTAAATGTATCGTCTTCGTCTAAAGCTGCGAAGTTACCGATAGCAAGTTTGTCTGTGTTTACATTCCAGTCAGACATTGATGTTGTACCAACAACAGGAGCTACGAATAACTTAGCGTCAGCGATTTCGAAATTGCCGAATTCTTCGAATTCTGCGTCATACTTAGCTGAAGCGTCAGGTGTCATAGCAACTAAGTCACTTGATGATGCACCAGCAATTCTGATTTCCTTAATCTTGCCGTTTGAGTCAAGAGCGTATGTGATAAATCTCTTAGCAGCGTTAGCTTTTGCTGTAGATTCTGCAGCGTCAGCTGTTAATGCTGTTAAAGCACCTACAGAGTAGTAAGTCGGGTTACCAGAACCGTCTACACCTGAAACCTCTGTACCTAAAGCAAAGATAGCTTCCTGTTCGCTAGCATTCTTTGACTTAGCGATAACCTGTGCACCTAAGCCTAATATGTTCTCTTCGTCATAAATTTTAACTGTGTCAGCAACTGCGAGGTCAACTACGCCTTCAGCTGTGAAGAGTTTTAATGTGTAAGCGTTTACGCCGAATTTTGTTTCAACATCTGCACCGATGTAGAACGCAAAGTTCTTAGAGATAGCAATTGCTGCTTCTTTCTTAATGATCTTACCGTCGATTGAAAGGAAGAATGTACCTTCTTCACCAAGTGTTAATGAACCACCGCCGATGAGAGCTTCAACGTATTCTACGCCATCGATAACGTATTTACCTGATGTCTTCTGTTCGCCAACAACACCTGTAACTGTTTCGTTTGTTACATAGATGTCTAAGTAGTCGTTCTGATCAATATCAACGCCATTTGTTGTGTCGTAGGGGCAAACGATGTTAAGAACGTCGCCTTCTGCGATATCAGCGATATCCATTGCTTTACCGTTAGCATCAAAGATGTTGTAGATAAACTTTTCGTTATTGTCTCTGCCTTCTACGCTTAAGTCTAATGCACCAGTGGGATCAAACTTGATGAGTTTTTCGTCAGCGTTAACTGACTTAACTACCTTGTAGATGTAATCTGTTACGAAAATCTTATCGTAAGCTGCGTTCTTAGCACCCATGAATGTGATGCTGTCTGCATGTGTGTTTAAGAGTGTTGCTAAACTTGTGAAATCACTTGTGATGTCTGAAGCGTCGATTTCAACACCATTGTAGTAAACTGTTACGTCTGTACCAGCAACTACACCTGTGATCTCGATTTCTGTCATCTTTCTGTCCTGTAAGTCAGCGTAGTACTTAACGATATCGTTTGTTGTATCAACAACGATTGTGTCAAGGTTTTCTGTGATTGTTTCTTCAACAACTGTCTTAGCATCAGCAACGATAGCTAATAATTTCCAATCGTTGAGAGCTTCGTCTTCAGCGATGTAAGCTTCAACTGTTGAACCTAAAAGGTCAGCTGCTTCTGTTTCGCCAACGTAAACATAATCAGTGTTGATGATGTTGCCAGAACCGTCTACACCGAAGAGCTCTTTTGCAGCTGCTTCTTTGTAGTCATAACCGTCAACAACTGTGATCTTAACTGAGTAGTTACCAGCCTTGTCGATACAGCTATCGGGGTTAGCCTTAGGTGTTTCGTCGATTGTAGCCTTAACCTTGATGATATCGTTTGAGTATGTTAAGAGTGTTCTTAAGTCGTAACCATTCTTACCATTGTAGATAACGTATCTGTCGTCTTCAACTGATACACCGTAGTATGAAACGTCAACTAAAGGAGCTGTTAAAGCATTGTAGATTAACTGAGCAATGATTTCTCTTGTAGCTGCCTTTGCATTGTCGTAACCAGCATCTTTAAGCACGCCGTACTGTGAAGCGAGCTTTAAGTAACCTGTGGGGTAACCACCGTTTTCAGCTCTCTTTGCGATACGGTCATAACCTAATGCACGCATGATCATAACTACTGCATCCTGATATGTAACTGATGCATCGGGTGCGAATGTGCCGTCGCCCATACCATTGATGACACCACGGTTTACGCCCCAAGCGATGTAGCCAGCTGCCCAGTGGTTAGCTGCAACATCTGTGAAAGCATTTGAAGCTGAAGCTGTAGCGATGTCTTCTTCGCCCATTGCTCTGCAAACAAATGCAACCATTTCTGA
>JAZQBQ010000081.1:0-5565 GCA_045545755.1 Congzhengia sp.
AGCTTAAAAAAAGTCTTAAAAGGAAAAAACTACTCAACTGCCGTTGGCGATGAGGGCGGCTTTGCACCAAATTTAAAATCCGATGAAGAGGCTCTGCAGCTCATTTGTGAGGCTATAGAAAAAGCGGGCTACACCCCCGGTGCAGATTTTAAAATCGCAATGGATGCAGCGTCAACTGAGCTTTATGAGGAAGCTAAAAAGATAGGTCGTGACGGATATTATTTCTGGAAAACAGATGATTTTAAAACACGGGACGAAATGATAAAATTCTGGGAGGATTTGTCCAACAAATATCCTATAATTTCTTTGGAAGACGGCTTATCTGAGAACGACTGGGAGGGCTGGAAGGGCTTAACTGACGCATTAGGAAATAAAATCCAACTTGTGGGCGATGACCTGTTTGTAACAAATACTAAAAGACTAAAACAGGGCATAGAACAAGGTTGTGCCAACTCAATTTTGATTAAGGTAAACCAGATAGGCACACTAACAGAAACGTTAGAAGCGGTAGAAATGGCTAACCGTGCAGGATACACTGCAGTAACATCACACCGCAGCGGCGAAACGGAGGATACCACAATAGCTGACATTGCGGTTGCAACCAACTCAGGACAGATAAAGACAGGTGCTCCCAGCCGTACAGACAGAGTGGCAAAATACAACAGATTGCTCCGTATTGAAGAGGAGCTGTGTATGGATTGCTGCTATCCGGGAGAAAATGCCTTCTTCAATTTGACACGATAATCCCAATACTGACACAAAGAGTCAAAATAGTTGAAAAAATTTTCCTGCCGTGATAATCTGTAAAACGGAGGCGGAAAATGTGTGGACTTATTTTGAAGATGATTTTGACAGCTATTATGTAATTAAGATTAGAGACGATGCCGAGGATAAATATTTTTTTAGTTCTCGCACCTTTGTAAAAAGTCTTGGACTTGCCAAAAAGTTTAATACCTTACGCAGCGCCAGGCGGAGTATGAAATTACTGGGCGATGTCAAATGCAAAATAGAAAAAATTAAACGAAATAATTTTTGAAAAAGTGTGCATACTATAATCGAGGCAGAGTGCCTCAATTATAGGAGGGAAAGCTATGAACTGTAACACAAACAACTGCCGTGCAAATAATTCAATCAAATGCACAGTAGAGCAGTGCAAATTCCATTGCCAAGACCGTGATTACTGCAGCCTTGATTGTATTTCCGTGGGCACACATGAGTCAAATCCTGAGGTTTGCGAATGCGTTGACTGTCAGTCCTTCTCCAAAAAGTAAACATTTAAGCAAGAAAAAGGAGTTTTTTCTTTGGAAAAAGCTCCTTTTTCGTATTATTTTTTATTGACTTTAATGCTTTAGAATGTTATAATATTTCTGATATAGATATGATAAAGTTAAGCACAAAACGAACCAATGCTAAAAAGATTTGAGGTAGACTGTATGGACAAAGCATTTGACAGAAAAATTGTATTTGAAAACGGCGAAGAATACTACGGCTACGGCTTTGGTGCTGTTGCTGACCGCGTTTGCGAGATAGTATTCAATTCTTCGGTTGTAGGTTATCAGGAGATAATCTCCGACCTGTCATATACGAACCAGATGGTTGTTATGACATATCCGCTTATTGGCAACTACGGCGTTACGGACGAGGACTTTGAGTCAAAGATTCCTGCTCTTGGTGCTCTTGTTGTAAGAGATTACAACGATATGCCCAGTAACTTCCGTTACACAAAGACTTTAGCAGAATTTATGGAGGATAGCGGCATTCCCGGTATTTACGGCGTTGACACCCGTAAGCTTACCAGAAGCATTCGAGATATAGGTACAAGACCGGCGCTTATTACAAATGCCGACACACCCTTAGAGGATGCGGTAAAGATTTTACAGAGCGTAGAGCTTTGTGAAGATGTAACAGAAAAGGTAAGCTGTAAAAAACGTTGGTATTCAAGAACAACAAGTCACAAATACAACATTGTAGCAATTGACTGCGGTATAAAGCTCAGCATTATCAGAAGCTTAAATGCTGCAGGATGTAACGTTACAGTAGTTCCTTACAACACTTCTGCCGAGGAAATTGAATTTATGAAGCCTGATGGTGTGTTTGTTTCAAATGGCCCCGGTGACCCTACAAAATGCACAGAAGTAATCGAAACAGTCAAAAAATTAGTCGGCAAATACCCAATGTTTGGTATTGCTATGGGACATCAGATAATCAGTTTAGCATATGGTGCTCGTATTGATAAAATGAAGGTAGGCCACAGAGGCGGCTACCCTGTAAGAAATTTAGCAACAGGAAAAATTGAATGTACAAGTCAGAACCACGGCTACGTTGTAAATGAAAAATCATTAGAATCAACACCTCTTACCATTACTCACGTAAATGTTGCTGACGGCAGCGTTGAGGGTGTTTGCAACAAGGCTGACCGAGTGTTTAGTGTTCAGTACAATCCTGAAAGTGCTCCAGGCCCCCAGGATAGCGGATACCTTTTCGCACAGTTTATAGAAATGATAAAGGAGGCCAAGGACAATGCCTAAAAGAGACGACATCAAAAAAGTATTAGTAATAGGCTCAGGCCCCATTGTTATCGGTCAGGCGGCAGAGTTCGACTATGCAGGCACACAGGCTTGCTTAGCTTTAAAGGAAGAGGGATATGAGGTTATTCTTTGTAACTCAAACCCTGCAACAATTATGACAGACACCACTATCGCTGATAAGGTGTATATGGAACCTTTAAATCTTGAATATATTGCAAAGATTATTCGTTATGAGCGTCCCGACGCTATCGTTCCCGGTATCGGAGGACAGACAGGCTTAAACCTTGCTATGCAGCTTGATAAAAAAGGAATTTTGGCTGAATGTAGCGTAAAGCTTTTGGGTACAAGCCGTGAAAGTATCGAAATGGCAGAAGACAGAGAGCTTTTCAAAGAGCTTTGCGAACGTATTGGCGAGCCTGTTATTCCGTCAGAAATTTCCTATTCTATCGAAGAAGCAAAGGCAGCAGCTGAGCGTATCGGTTACCCCGTAGTTCTTCGTCCTGCATTTACTTTGGGTGGTACAGGCGGCGGTTTTGCCGATAACGAGGAAGAACTGGCAGAAATTATGAAAAATGCTCTGAAGCTTTCTCCTGTTGGTCAGGTTTTGGTAGAGAAAAGCATTAAGGGCTATAAAGAAATCGAATTTGAAGTAATGCGTGACAAAAACGATACTGCCATTGCAATCTGCAGTATGGAAAACTTAGACCCTGTTGGTATCCACACAGGCGACTCTATCGTTGTGGCTCCCAGCCAGACTCTTACTAACAAAGAGTACCATATGCTCCGTGACAGCGCATTAAAATTAATCCGTGAGTTGAAAATCGAAGGTGGCTGTAACGTACAGTTTGCATTAGACACCCAGTCATTTAAATACTACTTAATCGAGGTAAATCCCCGAGTTTCACGTTCATCAGCACTTGCATCAAAGGCAAGTGGTTATCCTATTGCACGAGTTACAGCAAAAGTTGCCGTTGGTATGACACTGGAAGAAATAGGTCTTGGCTCATTAACTGCAGCATGTGAACCCACAATTGACTATGTAGTAACCAAGATGCCCAGATTCCCCTTTGATAAGTTCACTCAAGCCTCAAACAAGCTTTCAACACAGATGAAGGCGACAGGCGAAGTTATGTCAATCGGCAGAACAATGGAAGAAAGCTTGTTAAAAGCTGTTCGTTCATTGGAAATCGGCGTTTGCCACATCTATATGTCAAAGTTTGACAAAAACAAGATGACAGTAGATGAATTAATGGAATACATTGCAGAGGGCACAGACGACAGAATCTATGCTATTGCACAACTTATGTATTTGGGCGTTGACCACTCAAGAATTTGCAACGCGACACAGATTGATATGTTCTTCTTAGATAAGATAAAGAACATCGTTGATTTTGAAAGAGTATTGGAAAACCCCGAAAGCAAAGGAAATATAGATATTCTTTATAAAGCTAAGAAGATGGGCTTTTCTGATAAATACATTGCTCAGCTCTGGAATGAAAAAGAAGAGTATGTATATGATTTGAGAAAAGCAAACAATATGTTCCCTGTTTATAAAATGATTGACAGCTGTGCAGGCGAGGTAATAAGCGATATTCCGTATTTCTACTCAACCTACGAGGACGAAAACGAATCAATTCCCTCAGACCGTAAGAAGATTGTAGTTTTAGGCTCAGGTCCTATCCGTATCGGTCAGGGTGTTGAGTTCGACTATTCAACAGTTCACGCAGTACAGACGATCAAAAACTCGGGCTATGAAGCAATTATAATAAACAACAACCCCGAAACAGTTTCAACAGACTACACAACATCCGACAAGCTCTACTTTGAGCCTTTGACAGTAGAGGATGTTATGAATGTTGTAGAATTAGAAAAGCCTATGGGCGTTATCGCATCATTAGGCGGCCAGACTGCTATTAACTTGGCAGAAGGTCTAATGAAACGTGGAGTAAAATTAATCGGTACAGACTGCGAAGCTATTGAGCGTGCTGAAAACCGTGACTCTTTTGAAAAAATTATGGAAGAGTTAAAGATTCCTCAGCCCAATGGTCAGGCGGTAACAAAGATTGAAGATGGTATAAAAGCAGCAGAGGAAATCGGCTATCCTGTACTCGTTCGTCCTTCATACGTTTTGGGCGGCCGTGCTATGGAAATCGTAGCAGACGAAAAAGGCTTGCGCCACTACTTAAAAACAGCTGTTGAAATCGACGAAGACAAGCCTGTATTGGTTGATAAATACATTATCGGTAAAGAAGTTGAGGTTGACGCAGTTTGTGACGGTACTGACATCTTCGTTCCAGGTATTATGGAGCACGTTGAACGTACGGGTATCCACTCAGGCGACTCAATTTCAGTTTACCCCACATTCAGTATTTCACAGAAGGTTAAGGATACAATTTTAGACTATACCAAACGTTTAGGTTTGGGTATCGGTATTGTTGGTCTTTACAATATCCAGTTTATCGTAGATAAAGACGATAACGTGTTCGTTATTGAGGTTAACCCAAGATCATCTCGTACAGTTCCTTTCTTGTCAAAGGCAACAGGTTATAGCTTGGCTGATATCGGTACACTTGTTATCTTAGGTAAATCATTAAAAGAACAGGGTATTACAGAAATTTACCCCAAGGAAAAGAATCGCTGGTATGTAAAGGTTCCTGCGTTCTCATTCTCAAAAATCCGCGGTGTTGACACATACCTTTCTCCTGAAATGAAATCAACAGGCGAAGCAATCGGTTACGACGACACCTTAACACGTGCTCTTTATAAAGCACTTCAGGCGGCAGATATGCACGTTGTAAATTACGGCACAGTATTTACAACCATAGCTGACGGAGACAAGGAAGAAGCGTTGCCATTAATCAAGCGTTTCTATAACTTAGGCTTTAATATTGAAGCTACAGGCGGTACTGCTAAGTTCTTAAAGGAAAACGGCATCAGAACACGTGAAAAGAAGGTTGATGACGGTCCTGACGGAATTTTAGACCACATGAGAAAAGGCTTCGTAACCTACGTTATAAATACAAAGGATATTCACTCA
>JAZQBQ010000082.1:0-3826 GCA_045545755.1 Congzhengia sp.
AGCTTAAAGGTTGAAGAAACAGATTCTGCAGATTCGTTCAAGGTATCAGGCAGAGGCGAGCTTCACTTATCAATATTAATCGAAACAATGCGCCGTGAGGGTTATGAATTTCAGGTTTCACGTCCTCAGGTAATTTATAAAGAAATTGACGGTGTGAGATGCGAGCCTATGGAGCGTTTGGTTATCGACGTTCCCGATGAATTTTCAGGCAGCGTTATTGAAAAACTGGGTACAAGAAAAGGCCAGATGGAAAATATGTACCCCACCAACGACGGCTATATGAGAATTGAGTTTAAGGTTCCATCACGAGGTCTTATTGGTTACCGCAGCGAGTTTTTAACAGATACTAAGGGCAACGGCGTTATGAATTCACTTTTGGAGGGCTTTGAAGAGTATAAGGGCGATATTGCAACACGCAGCCGCGGTTCAATGATTGCCTGGGAAACAGGCACATCTGTTGCTTACGGTCTTTTAAACGCAGAGCTCCGTGGCGCGCTCTTTATCGGTCCCGGTGTTGAAGTTTACGAGGGTATGATTGTTGGCGAAAATGCCAAGAACGAGGACTTAACCGTTAACGTCTGCAAGAAAAAGCACGTTACAAATATGCGAGCTGCAGGTAGTGACGACACGGTAAAACTCACACCCCCTGTAAATATGAGTTTGGAGCAGTGCTTGGAGTTTATTTCAGACGATGAGCTTGTTGAAATCACACCTCTAAGCATCCGTTTAAGAAAGAAAATTTTATCTAAGCAGGACAGAGATAAAATGGCAGGAAGAATGAAAAAACAAGGTTAATAATAAAAAAAGGAATTTGCATAAGCAAATTCCTTTTTTGTTGTGTTTTAATTTGAGATGTGGTATAATTACATTAGGTGAATTTTATGAAGAAAAATGATATCATAAAATTAAATATAGAAAAAACAGCGTCTGACGGCAGAGGTATAGGCTACATTGACGGAAAAATCTGCTTTGTGTCAGGAACGCTTGAGGATGAGGCGGTTGAGGCCGAAATCTACACCGTCCACAAGTCGTACATTACGGCAGGCGCAACAAAGATTATAACTCCATCCCCCTACCGAAAGTACGACTACTGCCCCACAGAAAAAGCGTGTGGCGGCTGCCCTCTTTCTCATATTGAGTACAAAAAGCAATTAGAGATAAAGTGTCAGCACGTGGTAGATACCCTTACCCGTATCGGCGGCATTGAAAACGCACAAAGCATTGTCGGCAATACTCTCGGTATGGATGCTCCTGAAAAATACCGCAACAAAATGGTATTTCCTGTCGGGATGAAGGGTGGACGTGCCATAGGCGGCTTTTATGCACCACGCAGCCACGATGTGGTAGGACTTTCTTCTTGTTGCGTGGGCGAAGAATGTGCAACGAAAGCTTTAATAACTGTCCTCGATTTTATGAATGAATACGACATTCCTGCTTATGACGAAAAATCTCACAAAGGGTATATTCGCCGTGTATTTGTGCGTACAGGCTACCACAGCTGTGATTTAATGGTTGTAATATCCACATATAACGAAAAAATCAAAAATCTTGAAAAACTCGTAAATAAACTCAAAAATACAGACTTTGGCGCATACAATATAAAAAGCATTATTTTAAATGTAAATTCAGCCAAAAACAACTTAGTCCTTGGAGTAAGAAATATAACCCTCTGGGGCGCTGACACAATTTGCGACAGCATATTGGGGCTTTCATTTACCATTTCGCCCCACAGCTTCTTTCAGGTAAATCCCGTACAGACAGAAACACTCTACCAAAAGGCTTTAGATCTTGCAGAGCTTGATAATGAAAAAACCGTCTTGGACATATACTGCGGCATCGGCACAATTTCCCTTTGTGCTGCAAAAGCTGCCAAAAAAGTTATCGGTGTAGAAATTGTAGACGCAGCGATAGAAGATGCCAAAAACAACGCAAAAGCCAATAATTTAAAAAATACAGAATTTCACTGCGGTGCAGCCGAGACAATTGTGCCAAAGCTCATTGATGCCGGCGAACGACCTGACGTTGTTATCATCGACCCGCCCAGAAAAGGCAGCGATGAAAAAACATTGTCGGCGATTCTTGCCGCCGCACCCGAGAGGATTGTCTACGTTTCCTGTAACCCTGCAACGCTGGCACGAGATGCACGGTTTTTAATTGATGGTGGCTACACAATGGTAAGCGCTACACCTGTAGATATGTTCCCAAATACTGAACATATAGAATGTGCAGCGAAATTTATAAAGGAGGAATAGTTATGGCAGACGATATCAACGGCGATAAAAGGACCGACTATTACACACATGCAGAATACGCAAAGCGTCTTAACGACATAACCAAGGAAATTATTCCCACAAAAAGTAAAAAAAGCATTTCCCCGTATAAAGCCCTTTTGTGGGTTGCTATTATAACTGTTATTCTGATTATTTTAAGCTATTCGATTTCACACGGCTATTTGGCAAAAATAATTTGATTTTAAGGAGTATTTTATGAACGCAATAGTAATCTATAAATCAAAATACGGTTCGACAAAAGCGTATGCTGAATGGATTGCCGAGGAATTAGGTTGTGAGGCGAAAGATGCCAAAGGCATAAAGGCTGGCGATTTGTTAAAGTATGACACCATTATCTACGGCGGCGGCTTGTACGCTGAAATAATTGCAGGTGTTAGCCTTATTACAAAAAATATTGAAAAATTGAAAAACAAAAAGCTAATTGTCTTTACAACTGGCATTACACCGCTTCACGTGCGTGAATACTATGACGGCGAGGTGCTGGACAAAAACTTTAAGCCGCAAATAAGACAGTTTATCAAGGTCTTTAACTTTATGGGCAAAATGATACTTTCTGAGCTTTCTGTTCCCCATCGTTCTGCGCTAAAAATGCTCAAAAAAATAATGTCAGCAAAAGAAAATCCCACAGAGCTTGAGAAGATGTTGATAGAGCTTTGTGATGCCGATGGAGACTTTACAGACAGAGGGCAAATTGCTGAATTAGTTCAATATGTAAAAAACTAAAAATTTCCATAAATAAAAAGAGCATCGCTACATATAATACTACTGTAACGAGTAAGACAGTTGTCTTAGATATGGTCGGTGTTAGGAATGTGTGATAAGAACATATCTTTCGTTACAGACGATACGTTAAAGCAAAGGAAACGATGGTAGAAGCTTTAGGAGTGTTAGCAATGTGAAGGAAAATTTACATCTGTTGGTCACAAAACAGTATCGTCGGGGCTGCAAGGAATACTTGCAGCCCTTTTCATTTTGTGGTAAAATATTTGCGAGGTGTAATTATGAAAATATACGATTGTCACATTCATTCAGAATTTTCAATAGACGGCTGCAATTCCGTTGACGAAATATGTGAAACCGCCATAGAAAAAGGTGCAACTGCTATAACTATCACGGACCACGCACTTCCAATGCCAGAAGGCGTTACAAACTATACCCACATAGAAAATTGTGTAAAAGCCGCACGTGCTGCCGCTGAAAAATACAAGGATAAACTTCTTGTGCTGGTAGGTGCTGAACGTGATGACGAATATCCTGCAGAATATCGGGAAAGATTTTACGATTTTGACCTTGATTGTGTGCTGGGTTCTGCTCATTCTAAACCCACATTCAGTAATTATTTTGCCGAATACGGATATAAAGATATAAAAGATTGCTCAAAAGACGCACCTAAGGAGCTTTTGGTGCAGGTGGTAAAGAAATATTACCACCGCCTTGCAAATCTCGCATATTATGCCGATGTTGACGTGATTACGCACCTGACATTTCTCTTCCGTTATATAAACGGCTACAACAAAAGAGGTCTTGAAATCGAG
>JAZQBQ010000083.1:0-106125 GCA_045545755.1 Congzhengia sp.
TTTCGTCAATGGACTTTGTGCAAAGGAAATGTTATTTCCTATAACACCCTCGAAAACTATATTTGCAAGTGATGTACAATTAACAAAAACGTTGTTATATGTATTTTGTGCCTTTACAACAAGTTTATCAATCGTTACTAAGCCGCTACAATATCCAAACATTGACCCGTTATAACTTGCACTTGTTATATCTATAACAGGAAAATGCTTTATTGCAGAACCATACGCAAAGTAGTCGAAATACACATTTTTAGAAAAGTCGAATACTACATTATTTCTTCCTAAAATTTCAGCAAGGTTTTGTATCTGAGAACCCTGAAACATTGACTCCGCATTGTAAGGCGTAAGTGATTTTGTAGGGTTGAATGTATTATCGGTCCACCCTTGCCCAGCAAAAGACTGTTTTGTGGTAGCTGTTGCAATAATCTTTTTATTATAATTATTCCAAAACTCATCATTCTGTGCTTTTTTGCCCTTATCATAAACTTCATCGACTGATTGCGCCATATCGTCTAATCCAAGCTTTTCTGTACCACCAGTCTTTTCTCGGATAGCGTCGGCAATAGCTGTCATCTTTTCATTTACTGTACTCATTACCACGCACCCCCTAAGATAGCTTCGTCTATGTAGTTCTGTACATATTCCTCGGTTGCCAGAAGTTTACCATTAGATTTAACAGTACCTGCAAATTCAGCATTACCATTCCAGTCGATAGCATGTATGTTTTTTCTATCTGTATCAGATGAACCACCACCTACAATATGTGCATATTTATTTTCTGTATCTCCCACGTTGTATTTACCTTGAACATGTTGATAATTACCAGATGCATTAGTATAATATCCTTCAGCATGAGAGTAGTGACCATTAGCATTAGTATGATAGCCTTCTGCATGAGAAGCTGTTCCTTTGGTATTAGTATTGTCTCCTTCCGTGTGAGACATGTGACCATTAGCAGTAGTACGATAGCCTTCTGCGTGAGAATAGCGAGATGCGGTAGTATAATAGCCTTCTGCGTGAGCAGATTCGTCAATTGTTTTTGTACCATAGCCTTCTGCATGAGAGTAGTGACCATTAGCTTGAGTATGCGAACCTTCTGCATGAGAGTAGTCACCATTGGCATTAGTATAAAGACCTTCAGCGTGAGAATCTAAACCATTAGCTCGAGTATGCGAACCTTCGGCATGAGAAGATGAACCGATAGCATAATTATCTGAACCTTCAGCATGAGAGTATTTTCCTTCAGCATGAGTTCTAAAACCTTCAGCATGCGAGACTAAACCAGTGGCTTCTGTGGTTTGCCCTTCTGCGTGAGCAATATACCCTGCTTTTGTATTACGACCTTCAGCATGAGATGCTCTTCCAAAAGCTTTAGTCTTTTCTCCCTCTGAATGCGCATGCCAACCTAAAGGTACTACACCTATTTCAGGATTTGTTTCAACCCAAAAAGAGTAGCCATCCATTGCGAGGTCGAGTCCCCATTGTAATTCAGTAAATGGTAATTTTTCTACTGTTACTACATTCCCGTTTATAGCCAGTATTTTAGAGCAATTTAGATATACTTCGTTGTTAACAAGCGATATTACTGCACCTTCAGGATATTTAGCAAGTATTTCGCTAAAATCTTTGTCGCTCAATTCGTTTTGAGTGTCTGTAAGAGTGATTTGGTCGCTATCCTCACCAAATTCAATGGAATAGTAGTAAAAACCCATCATACCACTAGTGGTGGAATATCCTTCGGCGTGAGTATAGTTGCTAAATGCTTTATTTGTTTCATAGTCGTTGAAGATTTCAGCATTCTCTCCTGCGCCGCATCTTCCTATGCTAATTTGCAACTCGTCCATAAGTGAATTTATGTCTTCCTCAGTCCAGTAGTCAATGCCCTTTACGGGAGTGAGACCATCAACGCCGTTTGTACCAGGCTCTCCGGTTTCGCCTCTTTCTCCCTTATCGCCTTTTTCGCCCTGCGGACCGATTTCGCCCTGTGGACCAACTGTTCCCTCTGCACTCGCACCGCTGTCTACATACACACCCTGCTTTGCATCAAAAATAAACCAGTTATTATTTTCTCCTATGTAAGGATACCTTTCCACCGCCAAACTCACATCGTCTGCGACTTTCTTCATCTCAGATAGGGTTTCTTCTACCGACTTCACATTCTCTTCCGCAGCCCTCGCCGCCACCTGTGCAGCTTCTGCCGCGCCTGCGGCGCTATCCTTAGCGCTCTGATAAAAAGCCTGAATTTCGGGATGAGCCCCTTCATCGTTGTTGTGATTCTCTATAACAGCCTCAACGTAAGAAGGTTCAATATCTTCTGCATCGCCTGTTACAAAATTTTCCTCATTAACCCTCATACCGCGCACCTCCTAAAACCAATTTCCAAACTGCCTTGACACCGACGATGGCGCATTACTTCCGTAAAACGCCTTATACGCCGCCAACTTATCGTTAAAAGCACCTATGAATTTGTTGTATTCCACAGCGTCGTTCTGCTGAAAAGCAATCTGCGAACAAACGTAATCAATATACATACTCTCAAAAGGAGCACCGCACACCGTTTCAATATCCTCAGGCACAGCACCGTCAGCGAGCTCATACTCCGCAGGATACTTGCGGTACACCAGCACCGCCTTGTCGTCTTTTTTGAACGTGTAATCGTTGTAGTCCGTAGCATTTGTTATCGGCATTCTCACACCGTTCACATACAACTCCGCTATATCTATGAGCCTCACTCCCAACGGCAACGGAATTACAATGCCGTCATCTGTTACATCTACCTTATGAGTTCCGTACACAGGACACTCATTCAATATATTGCAGGTACATTCATAGCACCAACTCAGCTTGTCCTCATCAGAAAACACATTAGGCTGCCACTCGTCAACCTTTTCTATAACCTTAAAAATTTTCACTTCATCATCTCCTCTTCTTCCACAAGCATACCCTAACACCGCTATCAGTTACCGACAAATAAAAACACCGTGCATCCCTGCACGGTGTTTTTTCTCTTTTAATTAAATTTTTCAAGAGCAAACGCAAATAATTTATACGCTCCAACACGCTTTTCCTCAAGAAATCCCTCTTCCTTGATTACTTTTAACCTTTTTCGCAACGTAGTTTCGCTTATTTTAAGAAGCTCACACAAATCGCTTTTAACTATACCGTCTGCCGAAAAAAGTTTTGCCTGAACAAGATAACCACAGAGTGAATACATCTCCTCATTACAAAAAGATTCTACCTTGCCTATCTTTTTCAACATTTCTTCCAGGATTACTTTCCTATCATATAATGCTTCGTATAACTTTTCGAAAGCAATGCTTATAATTTTTAGAAACTTTATTATAAACGGGGTAATATCTCCTTTATTTTTAGCATTATTACATATACTGAAAGCATCGTTATAATCATTTAGATTCTCTTTTATAGTATATGACAACCTGTAGCCTATTAAATCATCCAGATTAGTTGATAATAAATAGCTACTTATAAACCTTGATGTCCTTCCATTTCCGTCATAAAAAGGATGAATATACCCAAACAAATAGTGAAAGACGGATATCCTGACAAGAATATTAATGCTGTCATCATTTAGAATTTTTATGGCTTTTTCCATATAATCAATAATTCTTTCCTCAGGATATACTCCCTTGCGTATAACTTTTTGAGTTTTGGTAGTTACCTCAGACAAATCTTTACGAAAGATTTGTCCGTCGGGAATTTTATTGGGGTCGTCTTCCGTTATTTCTGGCAGAACCAATTCATTATATATTTTCCTTATATCTTGGCAGGTCTTTAACTCTATTCTTTCATCGCTGAGCATCATATACTTCGTTACAAGTCCGCGAAACCTTCTGTTCTTTTCCTTTTTGCGAGGCTCTTCCGATTCGTTTATTATTATTTTAATTTCCTTTCTTGTGCTACGCACCCCTTCAATATCATTTGTTAAGAATATTTCATCAACCAAACTCTTCCGCGCAAAATGTTCCATTGCTACACCAGGCAGATTTGCTTTTATTACCTGCACTCTTTTATCTAATTCCATAATTTTAAAGGTTAAATCATAAATTTCTTGATTCAAACAATAAAATGCCTCATTCTCGTGAATTTTAATATTAAGAAACGTCGTATTTTCACTCGAGAGCCTCTCTGTTAATATTTTTTCATATTCATCTTTATCCTGATAATATACTTTAGAAAGAACCTTGTACCCCATATATAACACCTTCCTTAATATAATATATTACATTTTATGATTACTTTGTCACTTTTATTCAAAGTAATCAAAGAAAATTGTGTTTTCTTTGATTACTTTTAATTTTAGCACTTGTTATTAATCAAGTCAAGCACTTTTTTATTATTTCTAATTTGTTTGTCTTAATTCAAATAAAAACACCGTGCATCCCTGCACGGTGTTTCCTTTTAAATTTTTATTTCATCGCCACAATCCTGTCAAACTCATCTACCTTAACCGACTTATACTTTGCCTTATACTTATCCTTGATACGAGCACGTACATCACGTTTGACACTTGCCACCAAATCCTTTTGAACCTCAGCAGTAGCATTTTTGTAAGTAGCCTTTGCAAAGAGTGAAGACAACGCCGACCTTACCGCCTTATCCACCTCGTCGCACAAAGCATAAATCTGATTATCGGGCATCTCAATTTTATAATCCACTTTGCTTTTGGTATAGCTTATAATTCCGTAAGGATTGCCCGATACATTGATGTCTGACCCCGTAGCATTTGATAATCTCAGTAGCTCTCGGTCCACGTTGTCAGGCTTTCTGGTCGATGAATAATCACGCCACTTCTGCAGCTGCTCATATCCCTCTTCCGATATTGGCACATCAGAGTATGATATATACTGCCCAACAGTATCTGCAGCATTAAACTCGACATACACCGAAGCATCATCAACATATAACACCCTGTCACGCCTTGCTTCAGCTTCCATATAATTAGACTCGAGCCTAAAATAATCCTCATAGCTCATCTGCCCGCTGTCATATAGAGCCTTAATCTTCGCCTGCTTATATTCAGCATTCGCAACAGCCTCAAGATATTTTTCCTGTTCTTCCCGAGAAAGCGAAGCAAACACCTCCGACTCATTTGCACGGTCAAACCTTGCTGCTATTTTGTCGCTTACTTCGCCCGTCAATTTTTCTAATTCGTCAGCCTTAAGGTCCAGCGTGTATTTTTTACCCGTCTTACTATCAGTAAACGATGTATCTCCTGCCATATTCTTATACGGAACAGCCGCCTCAATACCCGACATATAGAGATTATAAAGAACAGTCCCCTCTTTGCCAAGGAAAAATTCCTCAGCTGCAGCCTGTTTTCTCTCGTCACGTTCACTGTCATACACATTCATAGCAAGAATATCATCAAAAGTAACTTTACGGCTTTCATAATCAGGATGCGAAAGAATCTCCGCCTGCTCCTCAGGAGTGAATTTTCTCGTCTTGTCATTATAATACACATCACTCTCCCCGGAAAACGCACCGGGACCAAAGAGCAACGACTTAATAAACGTTTCAGGCGTCTTCTCAATCAAGTATTTCAAAGACCCCTCCTGACCTGCCATTCTCTCATAAGCCGCTTCGGTAGTTGCGTATCCTTTGGTATAATCATATATTCCTTTAGCACTTCTGTCTATCTGTGTACCCATAGGCAAGAACGGTTTTACCGTTGCAGCTGCAGCTGAAGCATAATCCCCCTGACCGAGTTCACGCATTACCGTTGCAACATTTGACGCCAACGGCATACCCATTCCGCCGGGAACGTACACATTTCCGTTAAAGAGCAATTCCGATGCATCATTATCAAATCCTACCATACCCATCACAGCAGTAGAGAAAGGATTATTAGACACCAAATCCCCCGCAAGATTCTGAGCACTGCGAAGTGTTGCTTTTCCTATATCTCCGCCTGCACTCTCTCCCTCATTCACACCCTGATAAATACCTGTTGCAATATCGTATATCGGGTCAAACGCCACAGGGTTTCCTGTGCCGTCAGCGTAATCTTCCATAACAGACATCAGAGCACCTAACAGTCCGTTTTCCTCATACCCTTCTTTTGCTTCTTCAAGAGGCTCAAACTCGTCGCTCTTAATAGCCGCAATAACTGCATTTACAACCATCGAAGCAACATAAAGCTGCATTATGTTCTTTACACGCTTTGCAGTGGTCATCTTATTTTTACTGACGTCTGCGTCTTCTGCACTCAACCGATAGGATACATCATATCCCTCTGTATGGCTGTCATCCCAAGCTTTTTCGTTACCTTCAGCGTTATGTCGTCTACTTCCGCTATGGCTTCTTTTTCCGTAGCCGTCGGATTCTTTTTGAAAAATTCTATCATATGTTGAGCCTCCTCCTCGTACAGCGGAAGCTCGAATAGATATTCTTTCACGTTTTGGGACATACCTAAATTGGCTATGGTTTCTTTCAAAATTTTGCGCGTCGTTAAATCCATATCTGGTGTCGGTAATTTCATCGACTGCACTCTCCTTTAAAATAATATCTACAGTATTTCCTAAAACTTTAACATTTACAACATCAAACGAAGTACCACTCTTAAACAGTACCTCTTTTTCACTTTTTTCTCCGTACTGTTCAATGTCTTTTCCTGTTTTGCTTTCAATCTCATAATGGGCGTTGAAAGGCATCTCCACATCATAGGCTCCCTTAATCTTGGATGACGATGTAAAAGCCTTCTCTACCACAATACCTGTTTCAAGTGATGCTACAAATGCCTCAAATTCTTCCTTTGTATAGAAGCCGATATTTCGATAAACAGTTCCTCTGTATACGGGCAGTTTTTCCAACGCCTCATTGATAAGCTGTACCGTTGCCTGGTCTTCGCCAGGCAATGGCAACCCTTTTCTCAATTTTCTATTTAGATTGTAACTTCCGCCACCTTTATACCTAAGTATAGCACCCTCTTGTTCATAAGTCAATTTTTTACTGCCATCAGCCTTCCCCATCGCTACTATTTCGTCAAAGGCGTCCTGTTTTTTGTCGCTTTTAAACTGTTTCGGAATATATTTGTCGAGGTCTTCATCATTGACAATATTAAGAAGTTGTGATAAACTAATTATAGAGGATACCTGAGGGTAGGAAGTTGCACTTTCGTGCAAGGCCTGCTCCACGACGGTATTCTCTTTTTTATTTACGACTACTGCCACATGGAGTTTATTAGGCTTATCAACAAACTCCTTTACCAATAATTTTACGGGATATACTTCACTTCCATCTGAAAAAGCACTAGCCAAGACATATGACTGTTTTAGTGTTGTATCCGCTCGCTCTGTACCAGCATACTTATCCTTATGCACCTCTATACCTACTGCATTTTCTATTACCTCATCGAAGCAAGTCAGCATCTTAGCAAAATCAGCATAATTCTTTTTCTGCTTATTCACGCTTTCCTTTAACGAACCATTTGAGAACTCAAACTCTAATTCTATATCAGAATTACTGTGTTTTCCTACCGCTCCAAAATCCCATGATAATTTTCGCAAAATTTTACTTGCTACTGACTTCTGTGTTGTTTTAAGCCTTTTTACATCTTCCTCAGTTACATTTTTCGTAACTAATTCCTTTGCCTGAGCCACTTTTATAGTCCTATTCTTTAATGCCTCATATCTTTCTTTTTCCGTCATATCAGGAGTTATTTTTGTTGATGCAGAACTATCTCCTTCCCCTGCATTCTTCTCCCAAATATCATATTCTTCCCCGAACAATATATCCTGCTGCACTCTTAAATCGTTAAGCACTTCCGTTCTGAACGGGAGGAACATCTTAGCAACCTGTGATTTGAATATAAGCGCCTCTTCGCCGATTCCTCGTCCTGCCACACACGCCCTCGTAAAATTATCGGCATACTGCACAGGGTTAGCAATATTTTTTCTCACTGCCTCATTGTATGCTGCATTCCAGGTTATGCGTGTGCCTATCTCATCGGCAAATCCCAAAAGGTCCCCCGCCCACTTAACAGGGTTTACTTTGTCCCATCCTCTGTCAAACTGCGAAAACACACGGTCCAAATATCGTTCCTTCAAAAATCCGCTGTCATTATAGCGTGCCGCAACCCTGCCCTCAGGGTTAAGCCCCGCAAGCGCATCAACAGCACCCTGCACGATGTCTGCCTGATGCTCAATTTTTCCTATAACATTCTTCAGGTTCGTTACCTGTGCAAGCACCGAGTTAATATTACCCAGTACAGCCGATGCCTTAGTCTTGTTGTTAAGCCAGGACACCACGGCCATTGCCGTTCTGCCGAAGTTCGAGTCCTGTATCGCACGGTCAAAATGCGACGTTGTTTTTCCTGCAAGACTGTTTGCATACCTCTGCAGGTAAGCTATAAATCCGTTAGCATTGGGATTGCCATTGCCGTTGTTTTCGGCAGCCTTTGCACTTGCCAAATCATACGCAAGACTTCTTACGTTCACAATGTTCGGATCTATATGTATAGAGTACTGTGCCGCAGGAAGATAGTCTAAAAAACCACCTACTGCATCATATGTTGTACTGTTGCCGGTACGACTTTGAGCAAAGCTCTGAAACTTGGATTTAGGCTTTGTATTTTCTGATACACCTACCAACATTGGGTCTATGCCTATATTCGTCTGCAGAATATTCTTGAGCCCTTCAAACCCCTGACTCATTTCCTGGAAATGTCGGAAATAATCTGAGCGACGAGGAATAAGTTTGTCAGGGTTATTGGGGTACAACATCGCCATTGTTTCGTTTACCTGATCAAGTAATTCATCATACATCTCACGGAATATTTCTACCGCTTTCTGAATTCTCTTAGCCGCATCTTCGCCAAACTCTGCAACACAGTCTTCATAAGTGTAAGGTTTAAGCGCCGCACCGTCTTTCTTACTTATAGGCTTTTGTCCTTCGCCCAGCCACTGAACCGCAGCACTCATCCGGCTACCTTTCTTTATACCCAGGCCGTCAACGATTTCCTTCTTCAGCCTATCCGCATATTCTGTTACACCTTCAGTATAAGCTTTCTTACTGTCATAAAGAGGCTGTATTATTTTATCGTAAGCGGTTTTAAAGTGCTTTCCGAAGAATATCTTAAAATTACGCTCAATATCATTAAGATTGTATGTGCCGAATTTTATAAGGTTCTTTTTATCAGAAAGCCATCCAGCAATTTCATTGACCCACGTATGATTGGGACGTGCCGCCGTGTCAATCTCATCAAGAATGTCCGACACTTTAGAAAGTACACTATTCTTTTTAGCCACTTCACGCCATTGGGTAAGCAGTGCATCACGTCTGTTGCGAAGTTCATCATACTCCATATCAGAAAGATTATTACTGTCACTAAGTGCTTCGTCAATCTGCTTCAGCTCAGCCTCGATGTCTGCAGCCTTTGAATCATAATACTTTTTAGAAGCTGCCACACTGCGCCTTGTAGGTATGTCAGACGTATCTCCGCTTTCACGATAAGCATCAACCGCATCCTCAAGTTTCTTTGTACGAGCGCTATCTTCCTTACCTACCGCATCACGTCCGCCACTGAGCTCACGCTGCAGCCTTACCTTGTCTTTTATAAGGGCAACTCTGTCAGCACTGGATAGACTTTCATCCTTAAGCGCCTCATCAATAATGCTTATTTCTTCTTCAATAGCAGAAGTATCAACAGTATCTTTAACATCATTTGCGCCATCCCCCGCAACTACACTTCCGCCGTCGGCAGCCTCTCCATCCGAAACCGCCATAAGCATATCATCATTTGTCGAAATATTTTTGTTGACATTTTCGCCAACATCGGATATACTGTAATTGGTGGTAGATGTAGCCGACTTGCCGGCTTGCTCCACCATTTTTATTGGTCCAATATCATACAGTATTTTTTCGCCGTTTTGGGTATTAGCAACATTAAGAGTCGCTTTCCATACGGCTTTATTTTTTTCTTGTATGTACACTTCCCAAATATCCCAATCATTCTTTCCGTTATCATCAAGCCAATCGTGCTTGTGTTTTGCAGGAGTTTTTCCGTTAAATTCAGCGGTGGAAATAAGCTCATCCGCCAACACAACAGCCTCTTGTTTCACTTTATTTCCATTATACTTACTGTAAATTTCTTTTATAACCTGACGACGATTCCCTTTTTCATTTTTAAAATATTCATCTTTTTGGGCAATTCTAATATCAATCGGTGTCCCTTGCTTATCGTACGCAATAAACGATTCCCCATTTAGCTCACTCACAACATATTCTTTAACCATTTGCTTTCTTTCAGCTTCCGTCAATCCGGTCAAAAGATTACTGTCAAGAAAAACTCCTATGCCATAGCTCGTTCCACTATCTCCCTTAATTTCTTTTACAGAAAACGCAACACCGCTTCCGCCATCAACAGCACCCTTCTTCGTAGCCTTATAAAGAGCCATTTGCCATTTTAAAGAAGCAATCTTCATCTTGCGAGCTGCAGATTCATCGTTAAAAAACATCATAATTTTGGAAGCCATATATTTAAACATAACGCATATCTGCTTTATTGTGCTGACATTCATATCTTTGGCAAGATTTAAATACTTTTTATCAGAAAGCATCACGCACATCTCAGCTAAAGTCTCAGCTTCGAGTGTGCTCTCGGTGTAAGTAAAGTCGGCATTCTTTTTGGCAATTCCCTCATACTTAGCTTTAACTTCATCGTACTTCTCGTTCCAGTCAGAAGGCAACTGCTCTTTAAAAAACGAAATAAGGCTCTTTACATACTTCCCATTATATCCTCTGTCTATAACGTGAGTAAGCTCGTGAGTAAGTAAGCTTTCTGAGAAATGCCCTGGCGATATGTAAATTTCCTTGTTAGTAAAATCTACATAACCAATCGTCCCATCAGGCACACTGCGGCGTGGTTCTGATATAACAGTATACCCCATTCTACCTACTCTCTTTTCAAACTTGCCCTTGAGCTCTTGTTGCTCAGGAGTCAAGCTTACCGGTGCCACAGCTGATGCACCGCTATCAGACACGTCCTCGATACTGGTAAGTAACTCGTCATTACTTTTACCCTGTGCCTGCGCTATTCTCTTTTGCGCGTCCTCCGCATACTCATTTGCGCCCTGTGCCAAAATTTCATCAAAAGCATCTACATTTTTTCCACTTCGAGAATCAATCTCTCCGCCACTGCTTCCTTTTCTTCCTCGGTTGCGCATTTGCGCATAGGCGCTACTATCTTCGAAATATACTCTGTTGACAAACCCTTGTCCATACATAGTCTCAATAACCTCGAACGCATTATCGACTGAGGATTGTGACCTTTCTTCATTTAAAATCAACTCCTTAGCAAGTAAGATATCTTCTTCATATTGGCTACCAAATGTCACAACACTTGATATCGTAGGATAATCTGCATCCGCATCAGTGTACACAAGTTTATTATTTATCTCAAGGATATAATCACCGTCTGCAGACATTTCATATCTATCGGAATTGCGATTATTTATATTCTCAATATCCCTGAAAACCAAAGCCACATCCTGTTCCGTTAAAACATTATCAGATATGGTCCACATTGTTCGAAATTGGCTCCCGTCTGTACCTTCTATTCTACCACCTTTATTGATATCTTTCAATGGTTTTCTTACATCTGAAACACTTCCGATTTCATCCTCCACTTGATACAACACCTCAGGTTTCTCAGTGTCCTGCTGAGCACCAGAACTGCCAAGCTTTGAAAGTGTATTAGAGCCGGCACCCATAATACCACCCGACACAGCGCCCGCAAGTCCCTGCTCGCCTAAAGTCATAAACAACGCCATAGCAACGGCGCCTTTGTCGCTGTAACCTTTTTCTTTATAATCAGCTATCAGTTGTGAAATTTCGCTGTCAGAACCCGTTACAAGGTAATCAAGACTCATAGTAATAGCACCTGACGCAATTTCTTCACTGCCTTCGGCTGCCATACCACGAAGTACACCCAAAAGAGCACTCTTTGGTTCCTTTATAATCTGCTCTATACTGTACTTCTCTGTCAGCATTTCCGTAAGACCCTGAGCAATACCCAAGCCCAATGCGGTCTCATCAGACAAGCCTCGTTCTTTATTATAAACAATAGAACTCGCCGCCGAGGTTGTGCCCATTGCCGCACCGACAAAATTACTGATGATGCTCTTTACTGCAGATTTGCTCATTCCAATGGCAGAAGCTCCTGCACCTGCAACAGAACCAAAAGCCATATTGGCAACGTTATCTCCGATAGACATAGAAACGCCGTACATAAATTTTCCAATTTCATTGTCTATATTCTCCGTTACAGTATTTCGCGTAACGGTACTCCAGTTTTCCTCTCCATGCCACGTTGAGTATGGGTCAATTTCTTCGCCTTTGATAACGCGCGAAGTATCATCCAACACCGCACCCAAACTGCTGTATGCTCTCCACGGAGCAGCTGCAACCGTTGCAATGCTTGTAAGAACAGGATGCTCCTCAGCGTTTTTTGCCCACGCCTGACTATCCTTTTCGTATCTACGCTTTGATAATTCAATATCAAGTGTCGCAAGATAATTCACGGCACGTGCGTATTTTTCGCTATTATAAAGATAATTAAACTTACCTTTTTCTTCCGGCGTCAAGTACTTATAAATATCCCAGTCAGGATGCCCCAGCGTACCATCGTAATTGCTGAACACCTGCTGATACGTTTTTCCGTTCGCGTGTTCAAAGTTATTTATATAACCATACAGAACGTGTCCCTCTTTATTCTTGGTGTTATTAAAAACATCAATATCAGACTTTGATTTTTCTGCAAAATCTTCCCTGTCTTGTATAGAACCGTACAGTACGCGCTCTGTTTCTTCTTTTAGCCTTTCTTCTGTTGATTTCACATACCTTTCCACAACAGGGAACTGCTCATTTATTTCTTTAAGCCTTGCTTCCATCTGGGCAAGGTTATTTTTTGCTGCATTAATGTCAGTAATTCCGGAGGCTCGCCCATACTCATAATTAAATATACCTTGCCTCAAAGTGCTTATTGACGATATAAGCTCTGTGCGTTCTGCTGACATATTCCTAAGTGCACGTTTCGTGAAATCAAGCTCCGTGCCGCCCAATGCGCTTTTCACAAAACCCTCATCAGCTTTATACTGAGCGTCCTTTTCCTCCGCCTGCTTTTCCGCAAGTTTAGGTTGCCACAAAGAAACCTTATACTTTGCAATCTCAGAATTTACATAACTGCTACCGCCAATATCTGCCTTTAAGGAATCTATGATTTTCTCAATTTCGTTACTGCTCATTTTTGAAAAATCCGTATCAGAGAACTCCTTATCCACAGCACCTATACCATTAAACAGCTTTTCGCTCATAGAAACAGCGTTGTCGGCAGACCGCTTTTGTGCAGGAGACAAATCAGAATAACTGTACTTTCCGTCGCCAAGAACATTATACGCTGCCGTATAGAGATTTTTTTCAAAGGATTTGCGCTGTGCAGCATACCCGTCTGTTTTTCTAAATTTCGCCACATCAGAAACAATTCCCATCTCAGTAGCTATCAGTTTGCGTAGCTCTGGGTCATATGTTTTTACATACTCGCTGCTTAGTCCTGCAAGAACCTCCTGTGCATCAGTATTTCCGTATTTGCCGATAAAGTAATCATCTTTAAGAATCGAAGGTTTAAGTTTACTTACACGTTTCTGTTCATTGGTATCAATATTTTCAACATATCCCTTCGATACAATCGGATCTACCTCAATTTTTCCTGCAGAACCGCTCTTTGTAGTAGGCACAACAGAACCTCTGCTCCTGCCTGAATAAGTTTTTCCTATATTTTTACCGCCACTGTTGCCGCCTTTCTTTCCGCTATCCTTCACGATTTTATAAGAGCCGGTATTCTCATCACAAACACCATACTTTTTTGCATAGTTTTCCCTGGCGTTTTCTCTTTTCTTCTCCTCTTCACTAAGAGCAGCTAAAGCAGCACCGCCATCGGTGCTGCTTTTATTAGTTCTCTTTTTTATTTCTTCAGGTGTATTGTTTTTTAGTATAGAATTTATTCCCACGTCGCATCACACTCCACTCATTAATATTTTCCACGGAAAATATTTTGCTCGTTCCGTGGTTGCTCCTTTATCCCAAACGATGTATCGCATCGTTTGGGAGCCCTTTTTATTCTCGTAGGGGACGGCGTCCTCGACGTCCCGCATATCATTCACATTTTATCCATTAATGTATGTACTGAACGCATCAATCTCTGTCATTATACTGTTGATGTACTCAGGAGTACGACCTACTTTTTGAAGTGCCATTATCAAAGACTCTCTGTCCGTAACATTTGCAAGGATTGCCGCATCCACCTCGAGAGCTGCAAGTATCGGTGCAAACTGTTCCGATATTTTATAATTCCTCACAGCGTCGCCGTATTCCATTTCAGCATACCCGGGCATATACTTATAATCAAGTCCGTTACTAAAGTACATATGCTTAAGCTCCTCATCCGTCGCCTGCATGGTTCTGTCAAAGGTCTGACCATAGTAAAAGTCCCCCTTGTCCTTAGCATTAACATCTGCACGAATGTTATAATCGTCTACCTTAGCACCGTGCACCACGTCAAATCTATCACGACGAAGATTCAGGTCATCCATATATCTCTGGTAAGCATTCTGTTCAAACTGAGCACGAGCAGCACCTAAGTCATCTACTGCGCCCTCACGTATTGCTGCAGCCTGTAACATCTGCCCTGTCGAGCCTATACCGCCCGTTCTGAAGCGTGCCGCCGCTAAATTCTGCGCATACTCATCTTCAATAGCTTTCTTTGCCATTTCCATATATGCCTGATATGCAGGGTCATTTTCAGGAACGTAATTGAACTTTTCAGCATTTATGTAATTTTCATAAGCACGTCGTTCTTCTGCGCCATATTCATCCTGCACTTCATTGTAGATATTTCCGTAGCTTGTCCCCGCAGTACTGCGCTCCGAAGTTAAAATTGCGTCAAGCTGACTTTTGGGAATATACGCCTTACCATCTACAACAGCAGTAGGTACAACTGTGCGCCCGTTTATAGATACTGTCTTTTCGGCATCGTTCCATTGAACATTTACCGCAGTTCCTGACGAGGCTGCATAGTCACGGATTGCCACAAGTCCGTTATTTTTAATATAATCATTCATTTTCCCCGCAACAGCAGCATAATCCTTTGCGTAAGTCGTGCCGTCCACATTGTTGTCGGCCTTCATAAAAAACTTTCCATCAAGCAAAACATTACCGTCATCATAACTGATTCTGCTGCCGTCAACGGCAAAATCATTTTCCATTGAATTCCTTATGGCAAAATTTGCACTGCTGTCCCACTGAGGAAGTGCAGCAGCGCTCTCGGAAGCCTTATTTACTTCTCCAAGCACATCAAAACCTTTATCCCTCTCCTTCTCCGCCAAAACCCTGCAACAATGCGTGTTGCAGGGTTTTCTTGTTTTCTTTCTAAATAACTAATTTTAAGTAATTTTAAATTCTACTACTCGTGTTACTACTTGCGTTTCAATAAAAGCGTATTCCTCTCAACAGTCCAAAGTTGACACCGTGGCACTTTGTATGGTAAAATCATTTTTACACAAAATTTACACGAAAAGTATGTGATTTTATGAATTTGCCAATTTTATATATTGTTGTTCCCTGTTACAACGAGCAGGAGGTTTTGCCCATTACTGCCCCTGTTTTTCGTGATGAGCTTATGCTCCTCATAGAGAAAGGCAAGGTAAGTAACCTGAGCAAAATTCTCTTTGTAAACGACGGCTCAAAGGACAAAACCTGGGAGATTATCTGTGATTTTGCTAAAAGTGATAAGCATTTTTGCGGAATTTCCCAAAGCCGAAACCGAGGTCATCAAAACGCACTTTTGGCAGGGCTGATGGACGTAAAAGACAAATGCGACATAGCTATCAGTATTGATTGCGACGGTCAGGACGACGTTTGTGCTATGGAGGCAATGGTAGATGCATACGCACAAGGGTGTGACATTGTTTATGGAGTGCGAAGCGACAGAACGAGCGACTCTTTTCCCAAAAGATTTTTTGCCCGCAGTTATTATAAGGTGCAGCGAGCAATGAAAATTGAGTCTGTATATGACCACGCAGACTACCGCCTTACCTCATCACGTGTGCTTAAGTCTTTAGCTGACTTTGGCGAGGTTAACCTCTATCTTCGTGGGATGTTTCCCATTATCGGCTTTAAAAGCACCACCGTGCCCTACGCCCGAGGCAAAAGACTGGCAGGCAAAACCCACTATCCCTTAAAGAAAATGCTGTCACTTGCCATAGATGGCATTACAGGATTTACCCTTGCGCCTATCAGGCTGATTTTTGCTTTAGGGGCAGCAATTACCCTTGCAGGCATTATCGCTTTGATTGTTTTGGCATCAACTTCTTATAGCTCTGCTGCGGGTTGGATTATAGCCGCTATGGCGGTATTTTCCGGTATTACAATCCTCTGTATAGGAATAATCGGCGAATACATCGGAAAATCATATATGGAAACGAAAAAACGCCCGAGATACATTATATCTGAACGCACCGAGGAGTAGTATAGAAACACTTTTTACGAAAGGAGGATAACTCTATGAAAAAAATTACTGCAGGAATACTTGCTCACGTTGACGCAGGCAAAACCACCCTGTCCGAGGGGCTGCTTTTTTGCTCAGGCAATATCAGACGATTGGGGCACGTTGACAACCGTGACACGTTTTTGGACACTAACGAAATAGAGCGTTCCCGTGGCATTACGGTCTTTTCAAAGCAGGCAATTTTAGAAACAAGTAGCGGAGTTATCACTCTTTTGGACACGCCGGGGCATTCTGATTTTGCAGCGGAGGCAGAAAGAACTCTGTCGGTTTTGGACTACGCAATTTTACTAATCAGCGCAACAGACGGCGTGCAAAGCCACACAAAAACTCTGTGGGAAATGCTTAAAAATCACAACATTCCCACATTTATTTTTATAAATAAATTAGACCTTAATAACGCAGATTTTGATGCCGTTTTAGCAGAATTAAAAGCTGAGCTTTCGGACAATATTGTTGACTTTTGTGATAAAGACCGAGAACAGTTGGCAGAAAACATCGCCGTGTGCGACGAAACCGTTATGCACTCCTATTTAGAAAGCGGCGAAATCAACATAAACCACGTAATTGATGCAATAGCATCACGCAACATTTTCCCCTGTTTTTCGGGTTCAGCGTTAAAGATGGAGGGTGTAGAGGATTTTTTGAAAGCCTTTGTCGCCTTAACCCGCCAGAAGCAGCCACCTGCAGAATTTGGCGCAAAAGTATTTAAAATCTCAACAGATGACAAAAACAACCGCCTTACCTTTGCAAAAATCACAGGCGGCACATTAAAAGTAAAGGATATAATCGACGGAGAAAAAGCAAACGAAATACGCATATATTCAGGCGAAAAGTACAAATCTGCAGACGCAGCAGACGCAGGTACTGTCTGCGCCCTGACAGGACTCAGCAAAACCTTTGCAGGTCAGGGCATAGGCATAGAAGAAAACGCAGCACGCCTGACCGCCGAGCCGATATTTACGTATCGGGTGGTATTGCCCCAAGGAATTGATGCAGCGGCTTTTGCCCCCAAGCTCAAGGCACTTGAGCAGGAGGAAACCCAGCTTAACGTGGTCTGGAACGAGCACCTTAAAGAAATTCAGATTAAGCTTATGGGCGAAATCCAGTTAGAAGTTTTAAAGCATTTAATAAAGAGCAGATTTGGTATCGACGTTGAGTTCTGCCAGGGCAGAATTGTGTATAAGGAAACTATCAAAAATACTGTGGAGGGCGTTGGTCACTACGAGCCCCTGCGCCATTATTCCGAAGTACATCTTCTTTTAGAACCTCTGCCACAAGGCTCGGGAATGCACTTTGCCGCCGATTGCGGCGAGGATATTTTAGACAAAAACTGGCAGCGCCTCATTATGACCCATTTGATGGAAAAAGAGCACGTAGGCGTTCTCACAGGCTCGCCTGTTACTGATATAAAAATTACTCTAAAGTCAGGTCGTGCCCACTTAAAGCACACCGAGGGCGGCGATTTTCGTCAGGCAACCTACCGTGCAGTACGTCACGGACTCCGTCAGGCAGAAAGCGTACTGCTTGAGCCTTACTATGAGTTTGTTTTAGAAGTGCCCAAAGACAACGTAGGTCGTGCCATGACCGACCTTGACCAGATGGGAGCTACTATTTCATTGCCCCAAACAAGAGGGGATATGACCAAACTCACAGGCACAGCTGCGGCAAACTCTATCAGAGATTATCACAAAGAAATCATAAGCTACTCCCACGGGTTGGGTAAGCTATCGGTAAAATTTTGCGGCTACGGCCCCTGCCAGAACCCCGACGCCGTAATAGAAGAAATCGCATACAACGCAGATGCAGATATAGAAAATACCGCAGACTCAGTTTTTTGCGACCACGGAGCAGGCTTTGTAGTGCCCTGGTTTGAGGTAAAAGATTATATGCACTTAGACAGCGTACTGCGTCCCAAAAAAGCTGACACCTCTGCTGCCGTAGTAAAGCAGTCATCAGTTGCTGCAACAGACGCAGAGCTCTTGAGAATTTTTGAAAAAACCTACGGCAAGGTAGAAACAAAAATCCCCCAAAAAGCAATGCGAATAAAACAGGAAATTCCTGAACGCTATCGCGGAAAAGCACCTCGTAATTTCGACAAGGAATATCTGCTCATTGACGGCTACAATATTATCTTTGCCTGGGAGGAGCTCAAAGCTGTGGCTCAAAGCAGCTTAGATGATGCCCGAAAGGCATTGATTGACAGAATAATTCCCTACCGCGCCTTTCGTGATATTGAGGTTATCATTGTTTTTGACGCATACAAAGTGAAGGGGAATGTAGGCGAAATTGAGCGAATCGGAGATCTATCCGTGGTTTATACCAAAGAGGCTCAAACCGCAGACGCTTATATTGAAAAAACTGCTCGTGAGCTTTCTAAAAATTACAAAGTAACTGTGGCTACCTCTGATTCTTTAGAGCAGTTGATTGTTTTTGGCAGCGGTGCTTACAGGATGTCCGCCCGCAATTTCCACCAGGAAATGGAAGACACCGAAGTACGCATTAAAAAAATGATTTCCGATTATAATATAAAGGAAACTGATACGGATTTTTTAAAAACCATAAAACAAAAGCTTAATGACTCAAAAAGCTGAAAAGAGCAAAAATATTTTTTTGAAAAAACATAGAAAAAATATTGAAAAACTTATGCATTTGTGGTACAATGAATCGTCAAATGATTTTTAACCAAAGGAGTGGTTCTTAAATGAGCAGAATGATTGGTACAGTATCAAGAGGTGTAAGAGCCCCTATTATCAAAGCAGGAGATGACATCGTAGAGATAGTTACAACTTCAATATTAGAAGCTGCAAAAGACGACAACATCACCTTCCACGACCGCGATATCGTTGCAATGACAGAAGCAATCGTGGCACGTGCTCAGGGCAATTACGCATCTGTTGACAATATAGCACAGGATGTTAAAACAAAATTCGGCGGCGAAACAGTAGGTGTTATCTTCCCTATTCTTTCACGTAACCGCTTCGCTATCTGCCTGCGTGGTATAGCTAAAGGCGCAAAGAAAGTTGTATTAATGTTATCATACCCCTCCGATGAAGTAGGTAATCACTTAATCAGCTTAGACGCAGTAGACGGAAAGGGTGTTGACCCCTACACAGATGTTTTGACTTTGGAAAAATACCGTGAGCTTTTTGGTTATGAAAAGCACAGATTTACAGGCGTTGACTACGTAGAATACTACGAAAGCCTGATAAGAGAATGTGGTGCTGAGGTTGAAGTGATTTTTGCAAACAACCCCAAAGCTATTTTAAACTACACAAAGAACGTTCTTTGCTGCGATATTCACACAAGAGCACGCACAAAGAGAATTCTAAAAGCAGCAGGCGGCGAAGTTGTTTTGGGACTTGATGAGATTATGAACTCCCCCATCGACGGCAGCGGTTATAACGAGTCTTACGGATTACTCGGATCAAACAAAGCAACAGAGGACACAGTTAAGCTATTCCCCCGTGACTGTCAGCCTATCGTTGATGCTATTCAGAAAAAGCTCAATGAGGCAACAGGCAAAACAATCGAAGTTATGGTTTACGGCGACGGCGCATTCAAAGACCCCATCGGCAAAATTTGGGAGCTTGCTGACCCCGTTGTATCCCCTGCTTATACCAAAGGCTTAGAGGGTACACCTAATGAATTGAAATTAAAGTACCTTGCAGATAATGATTTTGCTGAACTTTCAGGCGATGAATTAAAAGAAGCTATCAAGAAAAAAATCGTAGAAAAAGACGATGACTTGGTAGGCAATATGGCATCAGAGGGCACAACACCCAGACAGTTAACAGACCTTATCGGTTCACTCTGCGATCTTACTTCTGGTTCAGGCGACAAGGGAACACCGATAGTCTTCATTCAGGGTTATTTTGATAACTACACAACAGAATAATACAAAAAGGGGCTGTAGCAAAATGCGCACACCACACAAGGCAAACAAAAGCCTTAACAAAGCCTCTTGCTTAAATTAACAAAGTTAAAATAATGTAAAAATTAAGGAAGAAATTCGTCATTTGACGAATTTCTTCTATTTTTTATTGCCTTGTGTTTTGAACAAACTTCGCCTCTCGGCGTACCCACGTACGCCTTCGGGGAACCGAAAGCAAGGCTATGCCTTACTTTCGCTCAGTTTTTCCAATCTGCGCTATTTTCCGTCCGCCCCAAAAGAGGCTGTAGCAAAATGATTTCATTTTGCTACAGCCTCTTTAATTTAATATTACTGACTAAAAATCACAAGTAAAATCACAAGCATTACCACATTATACACCGTAAAGTTCAGCATATAGCGACCTTTGCTGATGCTCTCTTCCTTGGCTATAAATCTGTAGGAAATAAGGCTTGCCATTGAGGCAATTATTGTGCCAAGTCCACCAATATTTGTGCCCAGCACCAAAGCTTCGGCGCTGTCTGTAAATGCCGACAACATCGTCGCTGCAGGAACATTGCTGACAACTTGCGAAATTGCCGCTGACATTAAAACCTCGCGCCCGTTCATCGCATCAGCAATAAAATCATAAATCACAGGAATACGTGCAACATTGCCTGCAAATATAAAGAAAAACACAAAGGTAATCAGCAGTATATAGTCAGCATCACGCAAAAGCTTCCTGTCACAAGCTATCGCAACCACCAACACCACCGCAAATGTAATATAACAAGAAATCACTTTCAGCACAGATAAAATACAAAGAACAAAAAGACCGCTAAAAATAGCTACCGCCTTTTTATCAAGCGTAACGTTTTCTTCCTGTTTTTGCGATGACAAGGGCTCATCTTTTCGTAAAATAAGACACACCAAAATCATTGCAAGACAAACTCCGCCTAAAGGAAGAGTTATTTTAAAAAAGTCAACTATATTCATATTGTAATGAGTGTACAAATACAAATTTTGGGGATTTCCTATCGGTGTTATCAGGCTTCCTAAGTTGGCAGCGATTGTTTCCATTACAACTGCAAAAATTATGCACGAGGGCTTTTGATTTTTGAGCATTATCAGCGAAAAGGGCACAAAGGTTATTAGCGCCACACCATTAGTAATTAAGGCTGATGCGAAAAAGCAAATCATACAGAGAAAAATAACCATCGCTTTTTCGCTTTTTTTCCCCTTTGAAAGCTTTAATTGCAAAAGCTCAAACACCCCTGCACGACGGATACCTGCCACTACAATCATCAGGCAAAACAAAAGCACCAAAACAGGCAGGTTTATGTAGTTTATGTACCCTCTGTCAGGTGGAACAAAAAAACAGGAAATTAACGCCAGCACTCCTGCAACAGTAAGCAATATATCATTTTTTAACAAAGATATAAACTTTTTCATAAAACTTCTAAAAAAGCAACCTTACGGTTGCTTTTTTTATCTCTTTCTGAATATTATAAATTTACTGAAAAAGTAGTTTGACATAATTACAAATACAGCCAAAATCAGCTTTATCAGCATCGTGCCGTCAATAGAAAAGCTTCCAATATGAAGCGTGTATTCTGAAAGATTGGCAGCACCCAAAAGCACCAAAAGACCTATTTCTTCAAAAACAAGGCTTATTGCTCTGGCGCCACCAAACTGCAGAGCCTCTTTTGCCACAGTGGGCCAGTCCTTGGCTGTTGATTTAAAGACATAGAGCTTGTTTGTAATAAACGCATATATTACCGATGCAAGCCATGCAATAACATTTGCAATCAGGTACATACTGTCGCCCATTGCTTTTAGCATTGCCCAGTAAACCACAAAGTTTACTATCGTTGTGCCTACACCGAAAACTGTATATAAAATGAATTCGTTATACTTATTTATCTTCATTTTCATCACTCTTTATATGTTCTTTGATAATGTACACAGGACGATTCTTGACCTGTATATACATCTTTGCAAGGTATTCGCCCAAAACTCCCAAGCAGAAAAGCTGAAGTCCACCGAGTAGCAACACCAGCACCACTATGGTAGCATAACCCGGCACATCAATACCATAATACAATTTCTGAATAACTACAACAATAAGATATATAATTGAAATCAGCGAGGAAATAAAACCGATATATGTTGACGCCCTAAGTGGCGCTGTAGAAAAGGAAACAATCCCCTCAAGAGCATATTTTGTCAGTTTTCTTATACTCCATTTGGATTTGCCCGTTTGCCTTTTTTGAGCCTCGTAGGGAATGTATTCTGTATTAAACCCAACCCAACTGAAAATTCCCTTGGAAAATCTGTGGTACTCTGTCATTGACAGCACAGCCTCAACCATAGTACGACGCATCAGGCGAAAATCCGACGCCCCGTTGACAAATCTCACATCGGAGATTTTGTTGATAAGCTTGTAAAACACCGATTTTACTGCTGACATCACTGTGCCCTCACGGCGTTTTTTCTGGTATGCCGTCACGCAGTCAATATCAGGATTTTTGTCCAAGATTTCAATCATTTCACGCACAACATCTGGGTGTTGCTGAAGGTCAGCATCTATCACGCACACCAAATCGCCCCCGCTTGCTTGCAGCCCTGCGTACATTGCAGCCTCCTTGCCAAAGTTTCGGGAAAAGGTTATTGCCTGCAAGTTGCTGTTTTCTTCGCTAAGCTTTTTTATAGCCTTGTGTGTGCCGTCAGTACTGCCGTCGTTAACAAATACGACCTCATAATCTATATCATTTTTAAAGGTGTTTTTTACTTCCTGTAAAAATCTTTCTACATTGCCCTGCTCATTAAAGCAAGGCACAACCAAAGAAAGTTTCATTTCATCACCGCCTTTTAGGCTTATACTCTTTTAATTATATCACTTTGTGTGCATTTCTGTCAAATCATTCCGCCGAGTACAGCTTGTACAGGTCGCAATACGCTCCGTCTGCCGCAATTAATTCTGCGTGAGTACCCGATTCCTCAATGCCGTTTTCTGTTAAATACAGTATTCTGTCAGCATTCTTTATGGTAGTAAGCCTGTGGGCAATAGTAAAGGTTGTTCTGCCCTTTGCAAGCTCTTCTAAAGATTTCTGCACCAAGCGTTCACTTTCGTTGTCAAGTGCTGATGTCGCCTCGTCTAAAATCAATATAGGCGGATTTTTCAAGAACACTCTAGCAATAGAAATTCTCTGCTTTTGACCGCCAGAGAGCTTCACGCCACGTTCCCCAACGTAAGTATCATACCCGTCGGGCAAGTCCTTTATAAATTCGTGAGCTCCTGCAAGACGTGCTGCCTTTTCTATCTCTTCATCGGTGGCGTCTACTTTGCCGTAAGCGATGTTTTCTTTTACACTGCCTGAGAACAGATACACATCCTGTGCCACAACACCGATATTTTCACGAAGTGAGCGAAGGGTTATATTCTTCGTATCTATGCCGTCTATCAGTATGCTGCCTTCCGTTGCCTCATAAAATCTGGGTATCAGCGAGCAAAGGGTAGTTTTGCCACCGCCAGATGGACCTACTAAAGCAATACTTTCCCCTGCTTGAACCTTTAAGTTAAGGTGCTCCAGCACATCTCCTCCACCCTCGCCGTAGCTGAAGGAAACATTTTTAAATTCTACCTGACCTGACACATTTTCGATGATTTTTGCACCCTGTACGTCCACTATTTCAGGTTCAATATTCATAATTTCAGCAAAGCGCTCGATACCGCTCATACCACGTTGGAACTGCTCTGCAAAGCCTACAATGGTCTTTATGGAATTTAAAAGTGTTGTCACAAACATAAGGTATGCAACGTAGTCTGCAGCTGAGATTTTACCATCAAGTAAGAAAAGTGCACCTGCAATTACCACCACAATATACATCAATCCATCAAAAAATCTGGTTGATGCCTGAAAGCCTGCCATAATGTAGTAGACTTCTCTTTTTATGTCATAAAAACGTTTATTTCCTTTATCAAATTTTTCTTGCTCTGCGTCTTCTCTTGCAAAAGAGCGCACGACTCTCACGCCCGATAAGCTGTCCTCAATGTCTGCATTAAATTCTCCTATCTGCACACGGGAGGCAAGAAAGCTTTTTTTCATTTTCAGTCTGAAATAAACAAGCACCGCCACCATTAAAGGAATTGACGCAAAGGTAATTAACGTCAGCGGCACGTTCATTGTGCAAAGGATAATGAACGACGCAATAATCTTAATGCCCGCTATAAAAATTTCTTCAGGACCGTGATGGGCAAGCTCTGATACGTCAAACAAATCATTGGTAAGGCGTGACATAAGCGTTCCCACTTTTGTGTTGTCATAATAGGAAAAAGACAGCTTCTGAAGATGCGAAAACAAGTCCCGTCTCATATCATTTTCAAGCCTTACACCCATAATGTGACCTGCCGATGCCATATAGTACTGCGCCGCCGTATCTATAATACGAAGCACTATGTACAAAATACCGCTCTTTGCAATCAAATCTATGGTAAGCTGAGCAACTCCTGCCGTTGCTGCATCTGTAATCTCACGCACTATCATAGGCAGCACAAGCTCGCACAGGGTAGTTAATGATGCACACACAAGATCTGATATGAGCACCCACTTGTGCTTTTTATAATAAGGTATAAACATTTTAAATGCGCTTTTTTTCTTCATATAATCACCAATATAATTTTATAATATTTTACCAAAAAGGTCAATAAATGAAATTAATGTTTTCTGCTAAATGTACTCACGTTTTTTGCTCTATCAAATTTTTTAGAAATTTGTCTTGATTTTCATAAAACTATGTGCTAAAATAATTACAACTTCATTAAAGGCGATGACCGAAAACAAGTAGGTTTATCCGAGTGCTTCGAGAGAGTTGTCGGGTGGTGCGAGACAACGGCTAAGATAGACTGAATACATTTCGTGAGCTGCGCACCGAAATAACAGTAGGCTGCGACGGGCGTTCCCGTTACAGAACTAAGGTATGTCTGTACCTGATAAGGCTTCTGCTGCGAGGCAGGAGTGAACCGAGGTGGTACCACGAGATTGCTCTCGTCCTCTGGAATCTTTTCAGGAGGGCGGGTTTTTTTATTTTCCGCCCAAAAAATCAAAAAGTGCGACTACGCACTAAAAAGAAAGGGTGGTTTTTAATGTTATTAAAAATCGGTTTACTAATCATTTTCTTTGCAGTAATGGTTGCTGTTGGCTTATACTGCCGCAAACACTCAACAGACGTTAACGGCTTTGTTTTAGGCGGTCGTTCGGTTGGTCCCTGGCTTACAGCCTTTGCTTACGGCACATCTTACTTTTCTGCCGTTATCTTCGTAGGTTACGCCGGTCAGTTCGGTTGGAAATTCGGTATAGCTTCTACCTGGATTGGTATAGGTAACGCCGTTATTGGATCACTTATGGCATGGGTTATCTTGGGTAGAAGAACACGCCTTATGACACAGCACTTAGGCTCTGCTACAATGCCTGAATTCTTTGGCAAAAGATTTTTGAGCCCCGCCTTAAAAATCGCAGCATCAATCTTAGTGTTTATCTTCTTAATCCCGTACACAGCATCGCTCTACAATGGTTTATCAAGACTTTTTGATATGGCGTTTCCGATGATAGATTACTCAACCTGTGTTATTGTTATGGCGGTATTAACAGGTATTTACGTTATAGCAGGCGGCTACATGGCAACGGCAATTAACGACTTTATTCAGGGCATTATTATGCTGGGAGGTATCGTTGCGGTAATTGCAGCGGTACTAAATGTAAACGGCGGCTTTATGGAGTCTCTATCAGGACTAGCCGCAATCGAGGCCGAAACAGGCGACCCAGGTGCTTTTAACTCATTCTTCGGCCCTGACCCGTTAAACCTTCTGTTTGTAGTTATCCTTACCTCTTTAGGTACTTGGGGACTTCCGCAGATGGTACAGAAGTTCTACGCTATAAAGAGCGAAAAGGACATCAACAAAGGCACAATTATTTCAACAATATTCGCCCTTGTTGTCGCAGGCGGCTGCTACTTCTTAGGCGGCTTTGGCAGACTCTTTACAGATAAACTCACATTCGCTGCAGACGGCTCAATTGTTGGCGGATTTGATGCAATTATCCCCACAATGTTAGAAGGTCTTCCTGAAATCCTGATTGCAATAGTTATCGTTTTGGTACTGTCTGCTTCAATGTCAACACTTTCTTCATTAGTGCTTGCATCAAGCTCAACCTTGACACTTGACTTTTTAAAGGGACACGTTATAAAGAATATGTCCGAGAAAAAGCAGGTACTTGTTATGAGAATTTTAATCGTTGTATTCATCGTGATTTCAGCGGTTATTGCAATAAATAAAGATAAGCTTTCAGCTATCGCACAGATGATGGGTATTTCCTGGGGCGCTTTAGCTGGTGCGTTTTTAGCTCCCTTCCTCTTTGGCTTATACTGGAAGAAAACCACAAAGGCATCTGTATGGGTAAGCTTCATATTTGGAGCAGGAATTATGATTTTAAATATGATTGCAAAGCCCTTATTCCCCGCAATTTTGCAGTCTCCCATCAACTGCGGTGTTATCGCAATGTTAGGCGGTTTAATCTTAGTTCCCGTGGTATCCTGGATTACACCTAAGCTCAGTAGTGATGCAATAGGCGAAATGTTTAGCTGCTACAACAAAAAGGTAACAGTCGACGCAAAAGAATCATTAGGCGAATAATAATTTTACATAAACGAAGAGTGCAGCGCAGCTGCACTCTTGCACCATTTTTGAAAGGAAAGAAATAAAATGCCAATTACAGACATTTTACAAAAAAATGCGGATTTTTATCCCAACGACACAGCACTTGTGGAAATTAACCCCAAGCACGAATCACAACTCAGAAAAACTTGGCAAGAATACTCTTTAATCGAGAGTAACTCCCGTGAGGTTTACCGAAAGGAGATCACTTGGAGCGAGTTTAACAAGCGCGCAAACCGCTTTGCAAACTTCCTTTTGTCACGTGGTGTAAAGAAGGGCGACAAGGTTGCAATTTTACTTATGAACTGCTTGGAGTGGCTGCCTGTGTATTTCGGTGCGCTAAAAGCCGGCGCTTTGGCAGTTCCCTTAAACTACCGCTACACAGCAGACGAAATTAAGTACTGTCTTGATTTGTCCGACTCAGACATCATCATTTTCGGTCCCGAATTTACAGGTCGTATCGAGCAGATTCACGCCCGTGTAAAGCACGTTAAAATGTGGCTCTATTTAGGCGAGGACTGCCCCACATTTGCAGAGAGCTATGATGAATTAACATCTTATTGCTCATCAAAGTCCCCACTTGTTAAGCTCACAGACGATGATGATGCGGCAATTTACTTTTCATCAGGCACAACAGGCTTCCCCAAGGCTATCCTACATAAGCACAAAAGCTTAACGCACGCTGCAATGACAGAGCAGGCACATCACGGACAGACAAAGGACGATGTTTTCCTATGCATTCCGCCCCTTTACCACACAGGTGCTAAAATGCACTGGTTCGGCAGCTTCTTAGTTGGCGGCAAGGCAGTTTTATTAAAAGGTATCAAGCCCGAATGGATATTAAAAACAGCAAGTGAAGAAAAGTGCTCTATCGTATGGTTACTCGTTCCGTGGGCACAGGATATTTTAGATGCTATTGACCGTGGCGAAATTGAGCTATCTGACTACGAGCTTGCTCAGTGGAGATTAATGCACATCGGTGCTCAGCCTGTTCCCCCCAGCTTAATTAAGCGCTGGAAGAAGATATTCCCAAACCACGCATACGATACAAACTACGGCTTATCCGAGTCAATCGGACCTGGTTGCGTACACTTAGGCGTTGAAAACGAACACAAGGTTGGCGCAATCGGTAAGGCAGGCTTTGGCTGGAAAACAATGATTGTTGACGAAAATAAAAAGGAAGTAGCCAAGGGCGAGGTAGGCGAATTAGCAGTTTATGGTCCCGGCGTTATGACCTGCTATTACAAAGACGAAAAGGCAACAGCCGAGGTTTTAGCTGACGGCTGGCTTTATACTGGAGATATGGCACAGGAAGACGAAGACGGCTTTATCTTCTTGGTTGACAGAAAGAAAGACGTTATTATCTCAGGCGGCGAAAACTTGTACCCTGTACAGATTGAGGACTTCCTGCGTAAAAACGACAAAATCTCAGACGTTGCGGTTATCGGGCTGCCCGATGCCCGTTTAGGCGAAATCGCAGCAGCAATCATTCAGGTAAAAGAGGGTATGACCTTAACAGAAGAAGAAGTAGTAGACTTCTGTCTTGATATGCCCAGATACAAGCGTCCCCACAAGGTTATCTTTGCTGACGTTCCCAGAAATCCCACAGGCAAAATCGAAAAACCAAAGCTTCGTGAGATTTACTGCGGCGAAAGCGTCGTTGCACAGCAGAACGAAATTAACTAATACTTGATTATCGCATCATTTAATGTCATAATATAAGATAGATAATTACATAGAGAAAGGAAATCCCAATGAAGAAATTGTTACTGGGCAATGCCGCAGTAGCTCGAGGTGCTTATGAGGCAGGAGTTGGCGTGGTTGCGTCATACCCCGGCACACCAAGTACCGAGATTACTGAGGAAATTGTAAAATTTGATGAAATATATGCAGAATGGTCTCCTAACGAAAAGGTTGCAGGCGAGGTGGCAATAGGCGCATCAATCGCAGGCGCCAGAGCTATGAGCTGTATGAAGCACGTTGGCTTAAACGTTATGGCTGACCCTGTGTTTACAGTAAGCTATACAGGAGTAAACGGCGGTCTTGTTTTTTGCGTAGCAGACGACCCCGGTATGCACTCATCACAAAACGAGCAGGATTCACGCCACTATGCTGCGGCTTCAAAAATCATGATGTTAGAGCCTGCAGACTCTGCAGAATGTAAAGAATTTACAAAGGCTGCTTTTTCACTCTCCGAAAAATTCGACACCCCTGTGTTTATAAGACTTACAACAAGAGTTTCTCACTCACAGAGCTTAGTAGAATTATGCGAGCCTGAGGAAGTTGCATTAAAACCCTATGAGAAAAACATAGGTAAATTCGTTATGATGCCAGCAAACGCTGTGAAACGTCACGTAGTAGTTGAGGACAGAATCAAGGCATTGACAGAATTTGCGGAAACTACAGATTTAAACAAAGTTGAAGAAAACGGCGCTAAAATTGGCGTAGTTACAGCAGGTATTGCGTATATGTACGCAAAAGAAGCTTTGGGAGATAAGGTTGACTACCTAAAGCTCGGTATGGTTTATCCTATGCCTGTGAAGAAGATAATCGACTTTGCTAAGAAGTACGATAAAGTATATGTAATTGAAGAATTAGACCCCGTAATTGAAACCCACTTAAAAGCATTAGGAATTAACTGCATCGGAAAAGATGTGTTTACACTCCTTGGCGAATACACCCCCGCAATGATTAAGAGTGCAGTTTTAGGCGAGGCTGCTCCTGAGTGTGCAGCATTAGACGAAGCAATTCCCGTTCGTCCCCCTGTTATGTGTGCAGGCTGCCCCCACAGAGGAACATTCTATGTGCTAAAAAAACTTGGTCTTGTGGTGTCAGGCGACATCGGTTGCTATACATTAGGCGCAGTTGCCCCCTTGCAGTCAGTTGATACAACAATCTGTATGGGCGCGTCCATTTCCGCTGCTCACGGTATGGCAAAGGCTCAAGGAGCAGAATTTAACAAAAAGCTAGTTTCCGTTATCGGCGACTCAACCTTTATGCACTCAGGCATTACAGGTTTAGTTGACATTGTTTACAATAAGGGTAACAACACAGTAATAATCTTAGATAACTCCATCACAGGTATGACAGGTCATCAGGATAATCCCACAACAGGTAAAACAATCCGTGGAGAAGCTACAAAGCAGGTAGATTTAATTAAGCTTTGCAATGCCGTAGGCATTGACCACGTTGTTGTGGCTGACCCGTTTGATGTTAAAAACTTTGAGCGTGTTGTCAAAGAAGAAACAGAGCGTGACGAGCCCTCCGTTATTATCGCACAGCGCCCCTGCGCGTTACTAAAAGGCGTAAAATACACAGGGCATTGCACCATTTCTGACAAGTGCAAAAACTGCAAGATGTGTATGAAATTAGGCTGTCCCGCAATCACAGTAAAGGACGACCACGTAATCATCGACGCAACACAGTGTAACGGCTGCGGACTTTGTATTAACGTTTGTCCCTTTGGCGCGATAGAAAAGGAGGAATAACTATGGCTACTAAAAATATTATGATAGTTGGTGTAGGTGGTCAGGGTACTCTCCTTGCCAGCAGAATTTTGGGAAATACAGTAATCAACGAAGGCTACGATGTTAAGGTATCAGAGGTTCACGGAATGAGCCAGCGTGGCGGCAGCGTTGTAACTTATGTAAAATATGGAGATGCAGTTTACTCTCCCATTATAGACAGAGGAGAAGCTGATATTATACTTGCATTTGAGCTTTTGGAGGCTTACCGTGCGTTGCCTTATCTTAAAAAGGGAGGCAAAATCATAGTAAACGGTCAGCAAATCGATCCTATGCCTGTAATTACTGGTGCAGCAGAGTATCCCGAAAACATAGCTGACAAAATCGCCGAAAAAGCAGATATTAAAGTTATTGATGCTCTGACACTCGCTCGTGACGCCGGCAATATCAAAGCCGTAAACGTAGTGTTAATCGGCGTTATGGCACGTTCTACCGACATAGCATACGAAAAATGGATAGATACAATAAAGTCAACAGTTCCTGAGAAGTTTTTAGACGTTAACTTAAAGGCGTTTGACTTAGGATACAATATTTAGTTCGAGGTGAATGAAAATGAAAATGTGGCAGGAAGAATACGAGGCAATGCCCCGTGAAGAGCTGGTAAAGCTTCAAAGTGAGCGTCTGTGTGCTCAAGTAAAAAGAATGTACGAGTCGGTTGAGCTTTTCCGTAAGAGAATGGACGAGACAGGGCTTAAACCTGAGGACATCAAGGGCGTTGAGGACTTACATAAGCTACCTTTTTCATACAAGCAGGACCTTCGCGACTATTACCCCTACGGTCTTTTTGCAGTACCTATGAAGGACATCAGACGTGTTCACGCATCGAGCGGCACCACAGGCAAGCAGATAGTTGTTGGCTACACAGATAATGACTTATCAATGTGGGCTGACTGCTTTGCAAGAATGTTGACAGCTCTTGGTTGCGACGAAAACGACTTTGTTCACGTCGGCTACGGTTTAGGCCTTTTTACAGGCGGTTTTGGCGCACACGATGGCGCAGTAAGAATAGGCGCTACTGCTATTCCGATTTCTGCAGGTAACACCCAAAGACAAATCCAGACAATGATTGACTTTGGCTCAACAGTTCTTTGCTGTACACCCTCTTACGCAATGTATCTGGGCGAGACAATCGAAGAAATGGGCTTAAAGGACCAGTTGAAATTAAAGGTAGGTATATTTGGTGCTGAACCCTGGACAGAGGAAATGAGAGCGCAGATTGAAGAAAAGCTTGGACTTAAAGCTTACGACATTTATGGTCTTTCTGAAATTATGGGACCAGGTGTATCTTATGAATGTGAACACCAGTGCGGTATGCACGTAAATGAGGACCACTTTATCCCTGAAATTATCGACCCTGACACAGGAGAGGTGCTCCCTGAGGGTGAATGGGGCGAGCTTGTTTTTACCACCATCACAAAAGAGGGCTTCCCACTTATCCGTTACAGAACTCGTGACATTTGCTCACTTAATTTCGAAAAATGTAAGTGCGGCAGAACCTTTGTCAGAATGAGAAAGCCTCAGGGCAGAACAGACGATATGTTAATCATTCGTGGCGTTAACGTGTTCCCCTCACAGATTGAAGAAGTGCTTCTTAAAATCGGCGGAGACGTTACACCAAACTACCAGATTGTTGTTGACCGTGAGAATAACACAGACACATTCTTAGTTAACGTTGAAATGAGCGAGGAATTATTCTCCGACGGCTCAATCAAGAAGATTTCAGCAGTTGAAAAGGCAATCTCAGACAATTTACGCTCAACTCTTGGTATCGGTCCTAAGGTTTGCCTTGTTAACCCAAAATCTATTGAGCGTTCTGAGGGCAAGGCAAAGCGTGTAATTGATAAGAGAAAATTAAAATAAGAAAGGAAGAACCACTATGTTTATTAAGCAGCTTTCAATTTTCATAGAAAACAAATTCGGAAGACTTGAGGCAATCGTAGACGCACTCTCAAAGGCAAATATCAACATCCGTGCTCTGTCTTTGGCAGAGGCTCCCGATTACGGCGTTCTTCGTGTTATTGTAGACGACGCAGAAAAAGCCAAGAACGCTCTCAATGACGTTGGAGTTATTGCAAAAATAACAGATGTTGTAGCAGTTTACTTAGACGACCGTTCAGGTGGCTTAGCCTCTGTCCTTTCTGTTTTAAAGGAAGCTGAAATAACCATCGAGTATATGTATGCTTTCTTAGGAAGAACTGAAGGCAAGGCATTGATGGTTCTAAAGACTGATGACGAGGCAAAAACAGAAAAAGCCTTAACAGACAAAAGCATTCCTATGTTAAGTCAGGCTGATATTTAAATATGATGCAAAAGTGGCAGCGTAAGCTGCCTTTTTTGTTGACTTTTTTGCCATCTTATTATACAATAGATATAATAAAAACTTAACACTCTAAAAGGAGTAATCTTTATGAAAAAATTTGACGTTATATCATTCGGCGAGGCTTTGATTGACTTTACAGACATCGGCATCGGCGAAAGCGGAATGAAGGTATTTGAGCAAAACCCCGGCGGTGCTCCTGCAAACGTTGCCTGCGCCTGTGCAAAATTAGGCATTAAAACTGCTTTTATGGGAAAAGTAGGCTGCGATATGCACGGAGATTTTCTTGTTGAAACATTTAAAAACTACGGTGTCGATACCTCTTGTATTGCCCGTGACAGCAAGGCGTTTACAACACTTGCCTTTGTGTCCTTGAGTGAAACAGGCGAGCGAAGCTTTTCATTCTCCCGCCACAAAAGTGCAGACGTAAATATAGAGTCATCAGACATTGACTTTGACGCTATCAAAAACTCCACAGTATTCCATTTCGGCTCACTTTCTTTGACCGATGAGCCTGCAAAGTCAACTTGCTTAGAATGCGTAAAATTTGCAAGAGATAATGGTGTTTTGGTTTCATACGACCCCAACTACCGCCCACTTTTGTGGGAAAGCAAGGAAATCGCTTGCAGAGAAATGGCATCTGTTCTTTCAATGGTGGATATTATAAAGATTTCTGACGAAGAAATTGAGCTTATCTGTAGCACTTCCGACTTAGATGAAGCTGCCGCTTTTTTGCACGAAAAAGGTATTAAAATTGTGCTCATAACCTTAGGTGGCAAGGGTGCGTTTATATCGGTAAATGGCGAAAATGCCATAGTTCCCACCAAGGTTTCAAAGGTTGTTGACACAACAGGCGCAGGGGATTCATTCTTAGGCGGTTTTCTTTATAAATTGCTGTTTGACAACGAAGGCAAAATAGACCTTTCTTTTAACAAAGCAAAAGAGTACGTGGCCTTTGCAAACTCCGTTGCAGGTCTGTGTGTAACAAAGCGTGGCGCAATCCCCGCTATGCCAACCCTTGATGAGGTAATGGCAAACTTATAATATGAGGTGTCACTTTTGGAAGTTTTTAACCTTACATTAACACAAATGCTTGTTATGTTTGTTCTTATGCTGACAGGCTATATATTAAAAAAGGGTAATTTTATACCAGATGACAGTTCTGCCGTAATCTCTAAGCTTCTGGCTTTTGTGCTTGCTCCTGCGCTGACATTGAATAATCAGATTACAACCTGCACACCCAAGACTTTTGCGGATAATTCACAGCTTATCCTTTATGGTCTTATACTTGTTTTGGTTGCTATAGGTATTTCATATCCTGCTTCTGCATTATTTATCAGAAATCGAGAAAAAACACCTGAGCTTGCATATCAACAGCAGATTTATAAATATGCCCTAACCTTCGGTAATTTCGGTTATATGGGTAATTTTATTGTTCTGGGAATATGGGGCGATATGATGCTCTTTAAGTACACGATGTTTACTTTCATTATGAACATAATCGTTTATGTTTGGGGTATTTATATACTCGTTCCCAAGTCCCATAACTCTCGCGATATCTGGTCAAATCTCAAATCAGGTCTTTTAACTCCGCCTTTTATAGCGCTGATAATCGGTATGTTTTTAGGTCTTACAGGAATAAGTAACTACGTCCCTGCGTTTTTGACATCTTCTTTAAAAAGTGCAGGTGATTGTATGGGACCAATGGCAATGTTGCTTGCAGGTATTGTTATAGGCGAATATAATTTTTCAGAATTGTTAAATGATAAAAAGGTCTATTTAGCAACCCTGTTAAGGTTAATTATAATTCCCGCTGTATTTGTAGGAGTGCTTAATCTCCTCAATGTAAACCACGATATTATAGTTATTACGCTGATTGCTTACGCAACACCGATGGGACTGAATACAATTGTCTTTCCTGCAGCATACGGCGGCAACACAAAAATCGGCGCATCTATGACTATGATTTCAAGTATATTGTCAATTATAACAATCCCGATTATGTATTACATATTTGCAGTTTTACTATAAAATAAGAAACTCCCCATCGGGGAGTTTCTTATTATTACTTGTCGCTTTTTCTTATACAATACAAGACATAAGGTATTCGTAATATCCTAAAAATAAGTTCAAAGGGAAACAACACATACCGAAATTTTCGTGCATAATACGCCGAGCGATACATTACAATAGTATGCTTATATTCGCCGCACTCTTCACACAACTCCAATTCCTTAGATAAAATATACTTTATTGGTTTATCCTTTGATTGATTTTCTTTGTTCCAACATTCAAGACATATTTCCGACATAGATTTTCCTCCTTTATCACGCACGTTCGTTCGTATATAACGAATTATATTCCATTATACTAAAATTGTCAAGAACAATTGTTGGTGGTGGATTATGAGAAGCATTTTGGCACAACGATTAAAAGAATGTAGAATAGAACAAGGTCTAAAACAATGGCAGGTTGCAGTTTATTGCGACATTACGGAAAGAGCTTATCAAAACTATGAACTGATGACAAGAGAACCAAAACTGGAGATATTGGTAAGAATTGCAGACCTTTATAATGTTTCTTTAGATTATTTAGCAGGCAGAACCGATAAAAAATAAGAAACTCCCCATCAGGGAGTTTCTTATTTTATTAACATTTCTTCTACCACTTTTATGTCAATTTCATCTGCAATTTTGCCTTGAGCGTAGTCAGGCTTGCCGCCGCCTTTTCCTTGGAATTTTTCGTTTAATTCTTTGACTATTTCACGTACATCACGCACTTTGCTCGCCACAACATAGATGTAACCCTCATCTGCCTTGGAAAACAAAACACAGGTCTGGGTGCTGCTATCCTGCAGCGAGTTTGCACAATGCCTTAGCTCGTCATAGCTCAAATTTTCTGTAATGAAATAAGCGTTGTTGCTGATTTTTACGGGATTAAGCTCCAAAAGCGCCAGTCTTTTTGACATTTGAGCATTTTGTGTTCGCAAAGAGTTTAGCTGGTCGTTTTGTTTAATTACCGCTTCGTTTACACCAAACCGTGATGCCGAAAGCACTCCCATAAGCTCCTTGTTGGCAGCGTTTAGTCCACAGTAATCATAAAGAGCATTTACACCTGCAAGCATCTCAACTCTTGTGCCCTGTTTATAGGGATAAAAATTCACTATTTTGATAAGTCCTATTTCGCCGGTTCTTGCCACGTGCGGCGCACAGCAGGCACAGTTGTCAATATCGCCTATTGTAACAATTCTTACATTGTCTGAAAGCTCTAACTTGCTGCGATAATCAAGATTATCAAGCTCCTCTTTTGTAGGAAAGAATACGGTTATTTCCATATTTTTATAAACTGCACGATTGGATTCAAGTTCAACCTTTTCTATATCTGTTGCTGTCAGCAGTCCGTCAAAATCAACAGTCATTTGCGCTTCACTCATATGAAAGCCAACGTTATGATAACCAAACATATTGTGAACAATTCCGGAAACTATATGCTCTCCCGAATGGCTCTGCATACGAGAAAATCTCAATTCCCAATCAAGCCTGCACGCTACTTCTTCACCTTGCGAAATTTCAGCATCTACTGTATGGATTACGATGCCGTCTTTTAACTGCACGTCTAAAACCTTAGCATTGCCAATAGTTCCCTCGTCTGCTGCCTGACCGCCGCCAAGGGGAAAAAAAGCAGTTTTGTCGAGGATAACGCAGAAGCCCTTGTCCGTTTTTTCACAGGACAACACCTTTGCCGTGAACTCTCTACAGTATGAATCTGTTTCGTAAATTCTTTGTGTCATTTCTATCATCCTTAAATAAACAGGGAACCCGCAGTTTAGCGAATTCCCTTGTTTAACATTTTAGAAGTCTGCATTACCTACTGTTCTGGGGAAAGGCAGTACATCACGGATATTTGACATACCTGTTAAGTACATAATTGCTCTTTCAAATCCAAGACCAAAGCCGGCATGCTTTGTTCCGCCGTACTTTCTTAAGTCTAAGTACCACCAGTAGTCTTCTTCGTTAAGACCTAATTCCTTCATACGAGCGCATAACACATCAAGACGCTCTTCTCTCTGGCTGCCGCCGATGATTTCGCCGATACCAGGGACTAAACAGTCCATAGCCGCAACAGTCTTGCCGTCGTCGTTTAATCTCATATAAAAAGCCTTGATTTCCTTGGGATAATCTGTAACAAATACAGGCTTTTTGAACACTTCCTCTGTTAAATAGCGCTCGTGCTCTGTCTGCAAATCGCTGCCCCATTCAACAGGATAGTCAAAGTTTTCATTATTCTTCTTTAAGATTTCGATAGCTTCTGTGTATGTCACTCTGCCAAAGTCAGAGTTTGCAACGAAGTTAAGTCTTTCAATAAGTCCGTTGTCAACGAACTTATTCAAAAACTCCATTTCTTCAGGCGCATTTTCCAAAACGTACTTGATAACGAACTTTAGCATATCTTCAGCTAATTCCATATCGTCGTTTAAGTCTGCAAAAGCAATTTCAGGCTCAATCATCCAGAACTCTGCAGCGTGACGAGTTGTGTTCGAGTTTTCTGCTCTGAAGGTAGGACCAAATGTGTAAATATTACGAAACGCCATAGCGTAAGTTTCAGCATTTAACTGCCCGCTAACGGTAAGGTTTGCACTCTTGCCGAAAAAGTCCTGTGCATAATCTACTCCGCCATCAGCCATAGGAACGTTTTCCATATCCATTGTTGTAACGCGGAACATTTCTCCTGCGCCCTCACAGTCACTTGCTGTGATAATGGGTGTGTGAGTATATACAAAATCTCTTTCGTTAAAGAACTTGTGAATAGCGTACGCCGCCAAGCTTCTTATTCTGAAAACTGCAGAATACGTGTTTGTTCTGGGGCGAAGATGCGCTATTGTTCTTAAAAACTCAAAAGAGTGACGCTTTTTCTGCAAAGGATAGTCAGGTGTTGATGTGCCTTCGATTTCGATTGTTTCTGCCTTGATTTCAAAGGGCTGCTTTGCTTCAGGTGTGAGCACCAATTTACCTGTGATGTTTAATGCCGCACCAACGTTTTGAGATGCGATTTCCTTATAATTTGCCAAAAATTCGCTTTCAAAAACTACCTGAACATTTTTAAAGAATGTACCGTCATTGATTTCGATAAAACCAAAAGCGTTAGACGCACGGATTGTTCTTATCCAACCTGAAATTTTTACTGATTTGTCAGCAAAATCAGCAGTGTTTTTATAAATTTCTCTTACTGTCAATTTCACGATTATCTCTCCTTATAAGATGTTTACACCTGCGGATTCGCACACATTAAGTGTGTGGCTGTCCCAGATACTTGACTGAACCTCGCCAATGTGAGCGCAGCCTAACATCAACATACAAAGTCTTGACTGTCCGATACCGCCGCCTATAGTCAAGGGCAGCTCATCATTCAAAAGCATCTTGTGGAAAGGAAGCTCACGTCTGTCATTGCAGCCTGCGATAGTAAGCTGCTTATCTAAAGATTTTGCATCAACCCTGATGCCCATAGATGATATTTCAACCGCACAATCCAATGCGTCGTGCCAGAAGAAAATATCGCCGTTTAAAGTCCAGTCGTCATAGTCGGGTGCTCTGCCGTCATGGGGCTTGCCTGACTTTAACACTCCGCCAATCTGCATAATAAAGGCTGTCTTGTGTACCTTAACAAAAGCGTTTTCTCTTTCTTTTGCAGTGAGCTCGGGATACATATTCTCAAGCTCCTGTGTGGTGATAAATGCCACATCACGGCAAAGGCGTGTTTTAAGCTGAGGGAAGCGGGCGTGGATACTGTCGTTAGTATCGCAGATTGCTCCCACGATTGATGTAACAACCTTCTTTAAAAAGTCTATATTACGGTTTTCTTTAGTAATTACCTTTTCCCAGTCCCACTGGTCAACGTAAATTGAGTGGAGATTGTCAAGCTCTTCGTCACGGCGGATGGCGTTCATATCTGTATATAAGCCGTTACCAACCGCAAAATCGTACTGTTTTAGCGCCAGTCTTTTCCACTTAGCCAGTGAGTGAACAATCTGGGCGTTTGCTCCAACTGCAGGAATATCAAATGTAACAGGGCGTTCAACACCGCTTAAATTATCGTTAAGACCAGAATCCTCTTTAACAAAAAGAGGTGCTGTAACTCTTTTTAAATTAAGTGCGTCAGAAAATTCCTTCTGGAATGTTGACTTAATATTGGATATTGCTCGCTGCATATCATAAGTGTCAAGGGGCGAGCGATATCCTTCGGGGATTACGGTTTTTCCCATAGTGTATCAACTCCTGGTGTAAATTTCAAATAATTAGGGGTTTAAGCGGTTAGGTCCACGGAAGATGAACATCGCATCTTTAATGTGTAAGCCTAAGAGCAGCATTGTCATTCTGTCTACGCCGATACCGAAGCCGCCGTGAGGAGGACAACCGTAACGGAAGAATTCAAGATAAAATTCTACGTCACGAGCTAAGCCTTTTTCTTCTGCCTGTTTCTTTAATACGTCATATCTGTGTTCACGCTGAGCACCTGTTGTGATTTCAACACCACGCCAGATTAGGTCGTAGCCCATAGGTGTTCCGTGCTCGTCTCTCATATGATAGAAAGCTCTCTTTTCTGCGTCAAAATCTGTTACGAATAAAAATTCGTGGTCATAGTGCTTTTTAACCCATTCAAAGCTTAATTTTTCTGCTTCTGTTGTTAAATCACCTTTTTCAGAATCGGGAACTGTGTAGCCAAATTCTTTTTCTAAGCCGTCATAGAGTTCCGCTAATGTAACAACAGGGAAAGGAAGCTTGGGAACAACTACGGGGAGTGCGAACATTTCTTCAATTTCTTTGCCGTATTTGTCTGATACCTTTTCTAATGCATAGGTTAACATCTCTGCTTCTAACTGCATCACATCACGATAATCGTTTATATAACTGAACTCAAGGTCAAAGCCTGTAAATTCTGTTGTGTGCTTGCTGGTAAAGGATTTTTCTGCACGAAATACTGGTCCTACTTCAAAGATTTTTTCAAATCCGCTTGCCATAGCCATCTGCTTGTAGAACTGAGGGCTCTGTGCTAAATAAGCCTGCCTGTCAAAGTACTTAACCTCAAATACATCAGAACCACTCTCTGACGCTGCGCCGATTAACTTGGGAGAATGGATTTCAATAAATTCCTTGCCCAATAAGAACTCACGCATCGCAGCAACAAAAGCTGTCTGTACTTTAAACATCAACTGGTTTTCGTCTGTTCTTAAATCTATCCAACGAAAATCTATTCTCTGGTCGATGGATGAGCGCTCTACCGCCTGCTTTTTCTTTGTTGCGGGGATTTCCTTTCTTGTAATAGGAAGTGCGTCAGCCACACTTTCAACATAAAGCTCATCAGGAAGAATTTCGATACCGCCCATCTTTACGTATTCGTTCTCTATAACCTTACCGATTACTGTAATAACAGAATCGCCTGTTAAGGTGTCTAAAGCCGCCTCCATCTCAGGATGCTGCTCTTTTTCTATTGTTACCTGAATTTTGCCTGTAATATCCTTTAACACGATAAAAGCCATCGCTCTTGAATTACGGAAATTCTCAACGAAGCCCTGTACTTTAACAACTTCGCCTATATTATCTTTGATATCTCTGACATAAGTTCTGATCATTTTGATACCCTCCAAACAAGTATTTTTCCGAATATAACCATACTATTGTATTATACCATTAAAATTATGCATTTGTCAACAAAAAGGGCTGTAAAATAATAGTTATTTTACAGCCCTAATTTTCTTTAGGATTGGGATAGGAAAAAACGTTTCTGAATCGACAAACCGAACCCGTAGGGGTTACCCGAAGTCGTACGTGGGTACGACGAGAGGTGAGGTTTGTCCATAGCAAAAAGGCGTAATTTTAAGAAAAATCTCAAAATTTGAGATTTTTCAACAATTTTATCATAAACCTTTTGTTTTGCACTAACAATTTAATTAATATATTTGCCTTTTTGCGGTCAGGACTTTTTTTACATCCCACTATTTTATTAAGCTTGCATCGCGCGTGATAGGTTCATTAATTACCATATGAACAAATTCGTCACGTTTTTCTCCTTCAATCAGGAACTGCACAGAATCTATTGTGCCAAGCTCTGTCAGAGAATTTACGATTGAATAAACTGTAAGGGTTTCCCCTGCCGTGCCACCCTGATACTTATTTACAAAGTCCTTTGACAGGTTAACAAAACAAACATTATTCTTTGTTTCAACGGATATTACCTTGGTTTCTGTGGGGATAATTCCTATACTTCCTGCGTTTTTAGGGCCTTTTATCAGCTCTTCTACAATTGCTTTTTCTACTGTGCCAGCTGCCGCTATCTCAACCTCACGGTTTTCTGATGAGAGTCCGTCACCCATATCGTTTGCAAAGTACAAAACAACTTTTGCCTTGGTGTTTTCCGCCTTGCCCTCGCCTACAACGTCACTTTCCATAATAACGCCTAAGGGTTTTCCGTCGCTGCCCATTGCTTCTTCGCCGTCAACCAAGATACTCACGCCTGAAATAAATTCAAGCGAACACAAAGTCTTTGCCACAGCAGCAGGAGCTAAGGCATTTCTTAATTCGTCAAAATCCTCAAACTCGTCAGAAAAATCAACTACTGCAATTTCGTCCTTAATGGTTACCGAATTAAGCTCGGTTCCGTCGCAAAGGGGGCTTAGCTTTCCCTTGGGGGGGCTGAGCAGCTGCTCAATTAAATACTTAACCTGAGCCTTTTTGGATGAATCGGGCAATGTCACAACAGCCTCAACAAGTGCAGAGCCGTTGCCCTCAATATAATATACAGAGGCAGTTTCATCCAAGGAGGCTTCCCTGCCTCCCAAAAATGTACATCCGGACAGAAGAATAATAACCGAAAGGAGTGCTATTAAAGATACGCTTAAAAATCTTTTCATATCAATACCTTCTTTCGCGCGTATTTTACTATCTTAATTGTACCATCAATATATTAAAAAACAATAACAATAGTATTAAATTTAATGAACTAAGTATTTTTTAACATAGCCCTCTTTTATTCCTTTATCGCTGATGTAGATTTTATCAGCACCAAAATGTCTGCCTATTGCCGAATAAATGGCAAGTCCGGGGCATATTGTGTATTTTCTCTTGGGAATGATTTTTTCAAAAATCTGCATAAACGCTTCGTCCGAAATAAAGGCATCAAGCATTGCGTCAACCCCTGCAACACTTAATTCCTCACGGTTTAAAACAAGTGCAGACAATTTTCGTGCAGCACGCACACCGCCGCCAACCAAGCACAGGCAGTCAGATTTTACATTGTCAAATGCCTTATTGCTTTTAATATATTTCAGTATTTCTTCTTTTATGGCATTTGCTTCATCTTTTGTGGGAAGCTCTCCTGCCACAAAGCTTTTATATGCTTTTAATGAGCCGAGAGGAACAGATTGAGTAGCCACTGCTTTGCCATTTTCAAATAAAATAACCTCTGATGAGCCGCCGCCCACATCTGCCATAACTCCTGTTTTTACAGGGAAATCATCACACGCTCCCAAAAAGCTCAGCTCTGCCTCATCGCTCCCTGACAGGACTTCTAAATTTATGCCTGTTTTTTCCTTAACTTTTTCTACGATTTGAGCGCAATTTTTAGCATTTCTGATTGCGGCTGTGGCAAAAACATGGAGCTCCGCATCGTACTCCTCCGCCTTTTTCTTATGGTAAAGTATGGCATCACCGCATACGTCAATCCCCTCGTCTGTCAGGGCATTGTCAACTATGTGTCCTGCAAGATTTGCAAATATTGCCTCGGTATAAAGCTCACATATTGCGCCGCTTTCACACTTGTAAACAGACATTCTTATTGTGTTGGATCCCGTGTCAACTACTGCGTAATTCATAACTCCTCCTACACCACAAAGAGTAGTATCGCCAGAAAATGTACGATGCTTGCCAGCACCACAAATATGTGAAATACAGAATGAATGTACTTTTTCTTCTTGCCAAATGCGTAGAATACTGCGCCGATTGTGTAAAGTATGCCGCCTGCCAAAATCATATTCATACCAAAAGCACCTACTGCCTGCCACGCCGGCTTTGCGGCTACTATTATGCACCAGCCCATACCCAGATAGCATATCATAGAAAAAATCTTGTATTTTTTAAGGTCGATGGAATTAAGCACTATACCAAGAGCAGCAAGCCCCCAGATTACGCCGAATATCGTCCAGCCCAGCACAGGGGAATATTCCCGCAAAGAGCATAAGGAAATCGGTGTATATGTACCTGCAATAAGCAAAAATATAGAGCAATGGTCTATTACCTGAAAGACCTTTTTTGCGGTAAGGTTGGGCTTCAAGCCGTGGTAAATGCTTGACATTGTGTATAAAATTATCATTGTTGCGCCATAAATCGCGCCTGACACAACGCCATAGACGTTTCCTCTGACCGCTGCAAAAACCACGCACAGCACTAGCGCCACAACACCAAGTGCGCCGCCTACAATATGTGATGTCATATTAAAAATTTCTTCGCCTTTTGTGTATATTGGCAAGATTCTGTCTTTTAATTTTGTACGCTGCATACCTATCCTCTTTCTGTCAAATTGTTACCTACAATTATAAAACCGTTCACCTGCATTGTCAAGGAAATCGACAAGTTGTTCAAAAATATTTAAAACAATACTGTTTCAACAAAAAAAGCAAAAGTCGCCCGTGAGGTGACTTTTGCTTTTGGAGCTGGTGATCGGACTTGAACCGACGATCTGCTGATTACGAATCAGCTGCTCTACCGACTGAGCCACACCAGCTTTTTAAATTACTGATATATTATACAATAAAATTCCTTGTTGTGTCAATAAAATTATTTTTACTTTTTCTAATTTTACCTGCGCACGGTGGTAAATAATCTTTGTACGCAGCAAGTGCTATCCTTTCGTTCAGCCCTTTATTGTTTCTGGATTTGTTCTTTTACTCATATTCTTTATTGCACTTTGCAAGTTTTAGCGAAAATATTTTGGAATATTTTCTTTTTTTAGTCATAACAATAAAAAAATGTCCGAAATCGGTTTTTTGAAACATTTTAGTTGACAGAGCAAATTCATTGTAGTATAATGTCTAAATATAATTTAAAAAGGCATATGAGTGCTGCTGATTACGAATAAGCAGTGTGCATTTCGTCTTTTGGTTGTTTTATTTTATGGAGGCGATTTTATGTTAAAAAATCAGTATCTTAACAGCGTTTTGGAAATTGTTAAAAAAAGAGACGCCGGCGAGCCTGAATTTTTACAGGCAGTTGAAGAAGTACTCGAATCAATCGAGCCCGTTATCGAAGCTCATCCCGAGTATGAAAAGGCAGGTCTTGTCGAAAGAATTGTAGAGCCCGAAAGATTTATTTCTTTCAGAGTTCCGTGGACAGACGACAACGGCAATGTTCATGTAAACAGAGGTTACCGTTTGCAGTTTAACAGCGCAATCGGTCCTTACAAGGGCGGCCTTCGCTTCCATCCTTCAGTTTATCCCGGTATTATCAAGTTTTTAGGTTTTGAGCAGGTGTTCAAAAACTCTTTAACAGGTCTTCCTATCGGTGGCGGCAAAGGTGGTTCTGACTTTGACCCCAGAGGCAAGAGCGATGGGGAAATTATGAGATTCTGTCAGTCATTTATGACAGAGCTTTCACGTCACATCGGCTCGCACATTGACGTTCCCGCAGGTGACATTGGCGTTGGTGCAAGAGAAATCGGCTACCTTTTCGGTCAGTACAAGAGAATCTGCAACAACTTTGAAAATGCAGTATTAACAGGAAAAGGCCTTTCTTACGGCGGAAGCTTAATCCGTCCCGAGGCTACAGGCTACGGTGCTGTTTACTTCTGCAACGAAGTGTTAAAAAGCCACAATGAGAGCATCAAGGGCAAGACATTCGCTGTATCAGGCTTCGGTAATGTTGCCTGGGGTACAGTGTTAAAGGTTAATCAGCTAGGCGGTAAAGTTCTTACCATTTCAGGTCCTGATGGTTATGTATATGACAAAGACGGCATCACAGAAGAAAAAGCAGCATATATGCTCACAATGCGCTCTTCAGGTCGTGACAAGGTTCAGGATTACGCTGATAAGTTCGGCGCAGAATTCTTCCCCGGTGAAAAGCCCTGGAATGTTAAAGTTGACGTTGTTATGCCTTGCGCAACACAGAACGAAGTGCAGCTGGCTGATGCTGAAAAAATCGTTGCAAACGGCGTAAAATACTACATAGAAGTAGCTAATATGCCCACAACAGCTGAAGCTGTTGAGTATCTGGTTAAAAACGGCGTTGTTGTTGCTCCTTCAAAAGCAGTTAACGCAGGCGGTGTAGCTGTATCAGCTTTAGAGATGAGCCAGAACTCAATGCGTCTTTCATGGAGTGCTGAAGAAGTTGACGAAAAGCTTCACGGCATTATGACAACCATCTTTAATAACTGTAACAACGCAGCCAAAGAGTACGGCATGGAGGGTAACCTCATTGCCGGCGCAAACATTGCAGGCTTCTTAAAAGTAGCAGAGGCTATGATGGCACAGGGCGTAGTATAATAGATAATTTCTATATACAAGAAAGGGGCTGTAGCAAAATGCGCACACCACACAAGGCAAACAAAAGACTTAACAAAGCCTCTTGTTTAAATTAACAAAGTTAAAATAATGCAAAAATTAACGAAGAAATTCGTCATTTGACGAATTTCTTCTATTTTTATTGCCTTGTGTTTTGAACAAACTTCGCCTCTCGTCGTACCTACGTACGACTTCGGGTATCCAAAAACAAGGCTACGCCCTGCTTTCGCTCAGTTTGTCCAATCTGCGCTATTTTCCTGCAGCCTCTTTCTATTTTTTATTTCTTAATCCTGTCGGGCAACTGAACAAGTACAATTGCTGCAAACATCAATACACATCCCACAATCTGCGGAATACTCATACTTTGCGAAAGAATTATCCAGCCTGAAACAGCAGCAAACACAGACTCTAAGGACATAATGATTGATGCTGATGTAGGGTCTGCGTATTTTTGCCCGATAACCTGAAGCGTGTATGCCACACCGCAGGACATAATACCTGAATACAAAAGTGCCGTAGAACACGCAAGGATATTTTCCATATTGGGGGTTTCCAAAATAAACATAAGAACTGTGTTTATTATACCCGCAGTAAGAAACTGGGCGCAAGAAAGCTTAAGTCCGTCGATGTCTGCCACGAATTTGTCGATACAAAGTATCTGCCCTGCAAAAAACACCGCACATAGAATTGTCAGTCCATCGCCAACGTTAAAGGACACCGCCTCTCCAAACAGACACAGAAAATACATACCAACAACTGCGGTGATTATTCCTATGACCATTTTGCCTGTAAGCTTTTTTCCTACAAAAAGCCCGATGACCGATACAAAAATTATGTAAAGAGCGGTTAAAAATCCGCTTTTTGCCGTTGTGGTTGTTTGGAGTCCGTAGGTTTGAAGCGTCTGTGCAATGCACAAAAACAATCCGCAGATAATGCCGTACTTTAAAAGCTTTTTCATATTTGTAGGACGGTAAGCCCCCTGTTTTTTCTTAGCTTTATCAAGGACAAAAATCACAGGAAGCAACACGATGCCACCCATCAGAGTTCTTATACCCATAAAGGTGTTTGGCTCGATGTACTCCATACCCACACTCTGGGAAACAAAGGAAATACCCCAGATAATTGCCGTAATAAATAAAATAATATTGCCTTTTAGTTTTCTGTTCACTTATACCTCTCCAAAGTCTATTTTAATACTACACAATCTGCGCCGAGTATTCCTCTTAACTCTGACATCAGCTCGTCATTTTCTGCTATCCAAAGATTTCTTGGTGCAATTACCGTCTTTTTGCTTTCTGCATAGTGAATATACACAGGGATGTTGCCCGAATATTTTGACAGTACGGGTTTTATCCTGTCTACGAGAAACTCTTTGCCAACACAAATTTTTAAAAACAGCTTTTTGTCAGCCTTTAACCCCTTTGACACCTTAGGGATTTCCACTTTTTCTACCTTCGCTCCGTGGGTAAGAGGCTCTATCACATCACAGAGGATTTTGGGCTCTTCATCCTCGCGGAAGCTGAGCTTACCCGAAACAATCAATGCTGCATCCTCCACCAGATACTTTCTGGCACGGTCAAACACCGTGGGGAATACAATAATTTCTGCCTGACCTGTTAAGTCCTCGGCTGTGACAAACGCCATCATTTTGTTATTTTTGGTTATTTTGGTCTTTATACCTGCAGCAAGTACACAAACGGTAACAGGCATACCATCGCAAAGTCCGCTTGTCTCCTCATCGTCGATTAAATCTGCAAATGTTATTGTGGAAATATCTGCAATTTCTTCGGCATATTCGTTTAGAGGATGACCTGAAATGTAGTAGCCGATACTTTCTTTTTCATATTTTAAAAGCTCTTTCGGCGAAAGCTCAGGCAAATCCTTGGGTGTTGCACTTCCCAAAAACGCATCCTCATCATCGCCAAATAAGTTTATCTGTCCTTCAACATTTCTCTTTAAATCATCAGAATATGAGTCGATTATACTTTCTAATTCTGATAGCAAATAAGAACGCCGCTCTCCCAACGAGTCAAATGCACCTGCTTTGATTAAGTATTCGTGGACACGCTTTGTAACGCCCAGCTTGATTGTTCTTTTGGCAAAATCTTTATATGATTTGTATTCGCCGTTTTTCTCTCTTTCTGCAACAAGTGCGTCAACGCAACCCACGCCAACGTTCTTTATAACCGCAAGCCCAAATCTCACGTCGCCGTTTTGTACAGCAAAGCCGGTAACACTCTTATTTATATCAGGAGGTAAAATCTTAATGCCCATACGGGTTGCCTCAGCGGAATACTTTGCCACCTTTTCGGGGCTATCAAGTACAGAGGACAGCAGTGCTGCCATATACTGAGCAGGGTAGAAATGCTTTAAGTACGCCGTCTGGTACGTGACAAAAGCGTATGCCGCTGCGTGAGATTTATTAAAAGCATACTGAGCAAAATCCATCATTTCATCAAATATGGCGTCAGCCACACTCTCGGGAACTCCTCTGCGGATAGCGCCGTCAACAATCACATTTCCCTCATCATCAACAATGCCGTGAATGAAGTTTTTTCGCTCGGCTATCATCACATCTTCTTTTTTCTTACTCATGGCACGGCGCACTAAATCAGCACGACCCAATGAGTAGCCGCCCATTTTGCGCACTATCTCCATAACCTGCTCCTGATACACCATACATCCGTAGGTTACATCTAAGATAGGCTCTAAGATTTCGTGCTTGTATGCTACTTGCTCTGGGTGCTCTTTATTCGCCACATAGCGTGGAATCTGGTCCATAGGACCTGGGCGGTAAAGAGAAATTCCCGCTATAATATCTTCTATACTTTCAGGCTTTAGCTCCTTCATAAACTGCTTCATACCGGCACTTTCCAACTGGAAAACGCCCTCTGTTTCGCCACGGCCAATCATTTGGTATACGCCGGGCTCCGAAAGGCTGATTGCGTCTATATCAATATCCTCGCCTGTTGAGGCTTTTATAATATTTAACGCATCTTTTATAATACCCAAGTTACGAAGTCCTAAAAAGTCCATCTTTAAAAGTCCCAATTCCTCAACTGTATCCTTGGGGAACTGGGTAATAACCACATCATCGTTTTTTTGCAGGGGGAGATATTCCGTTACGGGCTCTTTTGCTATAACCACGCCTGCTGCGTGCGTGCCTGCATTTCGGATTAAACCCTCTAATTTTATAGCGTCATCGATAAGTTCTTTTGCAGTCGCGTCAGTATCGTACTTCGCCCTTAAGTCTGGATTGAGGTTTAATGCCTTTTCTATGGTCATTTTAAGATCAAAGGGTATCATTTTTGCAATGGCATCTGTGTCAGCGTATGATACGTCTAACACTCTGCCCACGTCACGGATTGCGTTCTTTGCCTTCATTTTGTTAAAGGTTATAATCTGACAAACCCGGTCTCTTCCATACTTTTCAACAACATAATCAATAACCTTCTGTCTGTCCTCATTACAAAAGTCAACGTCAATATCAGGCATAGATACACGCTCGGGGTTCAAAAAACGCTCAAAGATAAGACCAAATCTTATGGGGTCAATGTTTGTAATTTCTAAGCAGTAGCTGACAATACTTCCTGCAGCAGAGCCTCTGCCGGGACCTACGGGAATACCGTTGTCCTTGGCGTATTTTATAAAGTCCCAAACTATCAGGAAATAGTCGACATAACCCATATTACGGATTACGTCAAGCTCAAAATTAAGACGCTCGGCAGCCTCTTGATTTTCGCCATAGCGTTTGATAAGACCTTCTTCGCACAGTTCCTTTAAATATTCGTAAGACGTAAGTCCATCAGGCACATCGTACTGGGGAAGCTTTAGCACGCCAAACTCAAAGGTAACATCGCACTTATTTGCGATTTCTTCTGTATTGGTAAGAGCCTCGGGAATTGCACCGAACAGCTCTTTCATTTCTTCTTCGCTTTTTAAGTAAAATTCATCAGTTTCAAATGCCATTCGGTCGGTTTCCGCCACTTTGCGGTTCATCTGGATACACATTAATAAATCCTGATACTTGGCATCGCCCTTTTCTATGTAATGAACGTCATTTGTGGCAACAAGACCAATGTTATACTCATTTGCAAGTCGAATTAATGCAGCGTTTGCCTTTTTCTGTTCGGGGATTGCGTGGTTCTGAATTTCTAAGTAAAAATCCTCCCCGAAAAGGGCGTGGTATTTTTCTACAATTGCTCTTGCTCGTGCGTCCTCATCTGCCAAAATCGCCTGAGGAATTTCGCCGGCTAAACACGCAGACATACAGATTAAGCCCTCGTGGTATTCTTCAATTACCGAAAAGTCCACACGAGGTTTATAATAAAAGCCGTCAATCCACCCTTTAGACACTATTTTGGTCAGGTTTTTGTAACCCTCGTTATTTTTAGCTATTAACACAAGATGGTGGGTGGTGTTTCCGTTGTCATAAGATTTGTCATTTAAATCGCGCGCAGCAACATAAACCTCGCAACCAATTAAGGGCTTTATCCCTTGTGCGTTACACTCTTTATAAAAGTCAATAACACCGCACATATTGCCGTGGTCAGTTATTGCAAGGGCGCTCATACCGAGATTTTTTGCACGCAAAACAAGCTCGGGAATTCGGCATTCCCCGTCTAAAAAGCTGAACTCTGTATGCACGTGTAAATGAACAAAACCCATAGTAACCTCCTGTGTATTTTTTCGCTATTTAATTCTATCATTACACAGGAGAAAAATCAACAATTTTCTTGGTATTTTTTCGTAAGTTTCATTGACTTTTTGGGCTACACAATGTATAATATTATAGGATAGGCTGATTATAGGTAGGCTTTTTCAATTTTTGATTTTTAAAAGAGGCAAAAATATGGTAACAAAAGAAAATATAACAGGTAAGCAAAGAGCGTATCTTCGCTCACTTGCTAATAAAGTCCCCGCAATTTTCCAGATTGGAAAAGAGGGCATATCAGAAAATTTAGTTAAGCAGTTATCGGACGCTTTATCAGCCCGTGAGCTTATAAAAATTCACGTACTCGAAAACTGTGAATTAACAGCAAGGGAAGCAAGCGATGAATTATCTGATTTATTAGGCGCAATCCCCGTACAGACCATCGGTTCAAAAGTAGTACTTTACCGCCAGTCGGAAGACGAGAAAAAACGCACAATTGTTGTAAAATAGCAGGAGGCATTATGGCACGCATAGGTCTTTTTGGCGGAACATTTGATCCGCCTCACACAGGACATATTGAGCTTGCAAAGAGGGTTTTAGATGACTTCGATTTATCTAAAATCATATTTATTCCTGCGGGCAATCCCCCGCACAAGCAAGAGAAAAAAAAGACCGACAAAATCCACCGCTACCAAATGGTAAAGCTGGCAACAAAAAGCATATCTCAGTTTGAGGTTTCGGATTTTGATGTAAAAAACGAAAAACCGAATTATTCATACATCACAATCGACCATTTCAAAAAAGAATATCCCGATGACGAGATTTTCTTTATAATTGGTGCTGATTCGTTGCGTGATTTGCCCCTGTGGAAAAATTACAAAGAACTGCTTACAATGTGTACGTTCATTGTAGTTCCCCGCCCGAGCGTTAAAAGACAGGACTATTTTGTAAAGTACGCACCCGACGACCCGAAGCCACGGCTTTTATTTTTAGAGGATTTTGCTTATGATTTATCCTCTACCGAATTGAGAAACAAACTCGCCAAGGGAACAGCATCTGACGCTGACCTACCCCACGGCGTAAAAGAATATATCGAAAAAAACAAATTATACCCTAAGGAGCCCTCATGACCACTGAACAAATGAGAGAAAAACTCGGCACCCTGCTGACCGACCACCGCTATACCCACTCATTGGGAGTTGTGGAAACAGCAGTGAAAATGGCAGAAATTTTCGGAGCAAATGTTGAAAAAACTGAAATAGCAGCACTACTTCACGATTGTGCAAAGCAGATTCCCCACACTACACAGCTTGAAATGTGCAAAGAGTACGGAATCCCTCTAGACGAAGTCAAGGAAAAAGAATTAGGTCTGCTCCATGCAGAACTTGGTGCATATATGGCAGAGCGTGATTTCGGAATAACAGATACTGAGATTTTAGATGCCATCCGCTATCACACCTTAGGCCGTGAGCGAATGACTACAATGGAAAAAATCCTCTATCTTGCAGATATTGTTGAACCAAACAGAAAAGAGTTTGAGGGTTTATCAGAACTGCGCCAGTTGTGTTTTAAAGATTTAGACCGTGCCCTGCTTTACGGTTTCGGACTTACCATTTCTCACACAAACAGACGCGGACACATCCTGCATAATCAAACAATAGATGCTGAAAAATATATAAGAGAAAAACTTCGCAAGGAGGAAAATATTTTGGATCAGGAAAATGCATTTGAAAAAGCGGCTTTAGCCGTTAAGGTTTTAGATAAAAAGAAAGCGGCAGACGTAAAGCTACTCAAGGTTTCAGACCTTACAATACTTGCAGATTATTTTATAATTTGCTCAGCAGGGTCCTCTACTCAGGTAAAAGCCTTAGCAGATAACGTTGAAGACGAGTTCGCAAAGGAAGGCATCCATCCAATCGCAAAAGAAGGCAAAGGCGGAAACGAGTGGATGTTACTCGACTACGGCGATGTTATTATTCATATATTCTATAAAGAAATGCGTGAATTTTACGGACTTGACAAGCTGTGGAATGACGCCGAAAGCATAGACATAAAAACTCTTATCGACTAATTTTGGAGGAATTGACAATGGAATACAATTATAAACAAATCGAGAAAAAATGGCAGGACAAATGGTATGCCGAAAACACATTTGCGGCAAGTGACGACTATACATTGCCCAAATTCTACGGTCTTGTAGAGTTCCCCTACCCCTCTGGTCAGGGCTTGCACGTAGGACACCCCAGAAGCTACACCGCTTTGGATATCATTGCACGTAAAAAGAGATTAGAGGGCTACAATGTTCTCTACCCTATGGGTTGGGACGCATTTGGTCTGCCTACTGAAAACTTTGCTATAAAGAATAAAATTCATCCCAAAATAGTTACAGAAAACAATATCGCAAACTTTAAGCGTCAGCTTAAGAGCATAGGTTTTTCTTTTGACTGGACAAAGGAAGTTTCCACAACAGATGAAAAGTATTACAAGTGGACTCAGTGGATATTCTTGCAGTTGTTCAAGAAGGGACTAGCCTACAAACAGGAAATGCCCATCAACTGGTGCACAAGCTGTAAGGTTGGTCTTGCAAATGAAGAAGTTGTCAACGGCGTTTGTGAGCGTTGCGGCAGCGAGGTTGTGCAGAAAAACAAGAGCCAGTGGATGTTAAAGATTACAGAGTACGCTGAGCGCCTTATTTCTGACCTTGACGACCTTGACTACATCGAAAAAGTTAAAATCCAGCAGAAAAACTGGATTGGTAAATCCGAGGGTGCAGAGGTTGACTTTAAGCTTTCAGGTATTGATTATACATTAACTGTTTACACAACACGTGCTGACACACTCTTTGGCGCAACTTATATGGTTGTATCTCCTGAGCACGAGTTACTCGAAAAATTCGCTGACAAAATCGAAAACATAGACGAAGTTCGCGCATATCAGGCAGAGGCTGCCAAAAAATCAGAATTTGAAAGAACAGAGCTTTCAAAGGAAAAGACAGGTGTTAGACTTTGCGGTCTTTCTGCTATCAACCCCGTAAATAACAAAGAAATTCCCATATTTATTTCTGACTACGTTTTGACCAGCTACGGCACAGGCGCTATTATGGCAGTTCCTGCTCACGACGACCGTGACTGGGAATTTGCAAAAAAATTCAACCTCCCCATTATTGAGGTTGTTGCAGGCGGCGAAAACGTTCAGGAAGCTGCATTTACTGACATCTACTCAGGCAAAATGATAAATTCTGAGTTCTTAGACGGCTTAGAGGTTAAAGAAGCCATTGCTAAAATGATAGAGTATTTATCATCAAAAGGCATCGGTAAGAAAAAGGTTAACTACAAGCTCCGTGACTGGGTATTCTCACGTCAGAGATACTGGGGCGAGCCTATTCCGTTGATCTTCTGTGAAAAGTGCGGCTGGGTGCCTGTTCCCGAATCAGAGTTGCCTTTGACATTGCCCGAAACAGATAACTTCGAGCCTGGCGAAAACGGCGAATCCCCCTTGGCTAAAATGACCGACTGGGTTAACACAACCTGTCCTTGCTGCGGTGCTAAAGCTCAGCGTGAAACCGACACAATGCCTCAGTGGGCAGGCTCATCTTGGTATTTCTTAAGATACATTGACCCCGAAAACGATTCAGCTATTGCTGCAACAGAAAAGCTTAACTACTGGTTGCCCGTAGACTGGTACAACGGCGGTATGGAGCACACAACACTCCACCTGTTGTATTCACGTTTCTGGCACAAGTTCTTATATGATATCGGCGTAGTTTCAACTCCCGAACCCTATGCTAAGCGTACCTCACACGGTATGATTTTAGGCGAAAACGGCGAGAAAATGTCAAAATCACGTGGAAACGTTGTAAACCCCGATGATATGGTTGAAAACTTCGGCGCTGACACCTTTAGAACTTACGAAATGTTTATCGGCGCATTCGACCAGTCAACACCCTGGTCTATAAACGGCGTTAAAGGTTGCTTCCGCTTTATCGAGCGTGTGTGGAATCTTCAGGAGCTCTTAACTACTGAAGAGGGTTACAGCGCTGACTTTGAAAAGGCTATGCACAAGACAATCAAAAAAGTTACAGAAGACTACGATAAGATGAAGTTTAACACCGCAATCGCAGCCCTGATGGCGTTAATCAACGATATTTACAAAAAAGGCTCAATCACACGCGGCGAGTTAAAAACATTTATCACACTCTTAAACCCCGCTGCTCCTCACTTAACAGAAGAAATGTGGGAACGTGCAAACTTTGGCGGTTGTCTTAACCAGACAGAATGGCCCAAGTACGATGAAGACAAATGTGTTGATGACACAGTTGAAATCGTTGCACAGATTAACGGCAAGGTTAAAGACAAGATTATGATTCCTGCCAACATTTCAAGAGAAGAAATGGAGCGTGTGGCATTAGAAAACGAAAAGATTGTGGCTTTAATCGAGGGCAAGCAGGTTGTAAAGGTAATCTGCGTACCTGGCAAACTTGTAAACATTGTAGTAAAATAATCAAGCTTTTGAAAAATGTCCAGATCGTGCAAAACAAAATTTTTATTTGATAATCAAAAGGAAATTTCGCTTCTTTGAGCGAAATTCTCTTTTAGATGTTTTGCACTATGAACAAACGTCACCTCTCGGCGTACACACGTACGCCTTCGGGTATCCCCTGCGGGTTCCGTTTGTCCATTCTGAATCATTTTTCTGCAAGCTACACAATAATTAACGGAGAAATAAATGGACAAAAAGAATATTCGTAACTTTTCTATAATTGCACATATCGACCACGGCAAGTCCACCCTTGCTGACCGTTTGCTTGAAAAAACAGGCACCATGACAGAGCGTGAAATGGAAAGTCAGGTTTTGGACAATATGGACTTGGAAAAAGAGCGTGGCATTACCATTAAGGCTCGTGCCGTAAGGCTTCTTTATAAAGCATCAGACGGCGAGGAATATGTGCTCAATTTAATAGACACACCGGGACACGTTGACTTTAACTACGAGGTTTCACGTTCCCTTGCTGCCTGCGAGGGCGCAATTTTGGTTGTTGACGCATCACAAGGTATTGAGGCACAGACTCTGGCTAACACATACCTTGCACTTGACCACAATTTAGAGATTATGCCCGTTATCAATAAAATTGACTTGCCCGCAGCGCACCCCGAAATGGTAATCGAAGAAATTGAAAACGTCATCGGTATACCAGCAGAAGACGCTCCTAAGATTTCTGCAAAGAACGGAATTAATATCGAGTCTGTTTTAGAACAGATTGTACAGATTATCCCTGAACCCAAAGGTGATGAAACGGCACCTCTAAAGGCTCTTATTTTCGATAGCGTATATGACGCCTATAAGGGTGTAATCATATACTTCCGTGTATTTGACGGTTCAGTAAAACCCGGAGACAGAATTCACTTAATGGCAACAGGGGCTGAGTTTGACGTTGTGGAAGTAGGATATCTAAACCCCAATGGTTGCTTAAAAAGCAATAAGGTTTCCGCAGGTGAAGTTGGCTATTTGACTGCTGCAATAAAGAGCGTATCTGATACCCGCGTGGGTGATACAATCACTCTTGCAAACAGAAAAGCACCTGAAGCTCTACCCGGTTACAAGCAGGTAAACCCTATGGTTTACTGCGGTGTTTATCCTGCAGATGGTGCAAAATACGGAGATTTGCGTGACGCTTTGGCTAAACTCCAGTTAAACGACGCTTCCCTTTCCTACGAGCCTGAAACATCTGTGGCTTTGGGCTTTGGTTTCCGTTGCGGTTTTTTAGGACTTTTACACATGGAAATCATTCAGGAAAGACTCGAGCGTGAATATAATCTTGATTTAGTTACCACCGCCCCAGGTGTTATCTATAAGGTTATGAAGACAAACGGCGAGATGGTTGAGATTTCTAACCCCTCAAACCTTCCCGACGGCAGTGAAATAGAATATATGGAAGAGCCTGTGGTAAATGCTGACATTATGTGTCCTACCGAATTTATAGGAAACATTATGGAGCTTTGTCAGGACCGCCGAGGCGTATATAAAAACACAACTTACATTGATTCAACAAGAGCGCAGCTCCATTACGAGTTGCCTTTAAACGAAATAATCTACGACTTTTTTGACGCACTAAAGTCAAAGTCAAAGGGCTATGCTTCATTTGACTACGAGCTTTCAGGCTACAAAAAGTCACAGCTTGTAAAGCTCGACATTTTATTAAACGGCGAAATGGTTGACGCATTATCATTCATTGTTCACTCAACCAAAGCGTATGCACGTGGCAGAAAGATAGCCGAAAAGTTAAAAGAAAGTATCCCGCGTCAGCTTTTTGAAATTCCTATTCAGGCGGCAATCGGTACAAAGGTTATCGCCCGTGAAACAGTAAAGGCTATGCGAAAAGACGTGCTTGCCAAGTGCTACGGCGGCGATATAACACGTAAGAAAAAACTTCTTGAAAAACAGAAGGAAGGCAAAAAGAGAATGCGTCAGGTAGGCTCAGTAGAAGTGCCTCAGGAGGCATTTATGTCAGTATTAAAATTAGACGAGTAGGTGTTCGTATGCGAGGACTCTATGTTCACATACCTTTTTGTATAAAAAAATGCGAATATTGTGATTTTGTGTCCTTTTCAGGTTGTTACCACATGGAAGCGGCATACTTGTCTGCACTCGTGGAAGAAATGAAAATCTACCGTGACGAGGCTGTAGATACTGTGTATGTAGGCGGCGGTACTCCTACGTCACTCACAACTCAGGGACTTGAATTTTTGATGGAAAACATTTTCCGTTACTTTGACGTAGCGGAAGACGCTGAAATAACAATGGAGTGTAATCCAGGTACCTGTAATCTCGAAAAATTAAAGGCACTTCGTGCTGCAGGTATAAACCGCTTAAGCATTGGCGTGCAGTCCTTTAACGATGCAGAGTTGTCTACAATCGGCAGAATACACACATCACACGATGCCATTTCCTGTGCGGTTGATGCAAAATTTGCAGGCTTTAAAAATATAAGCTTAGACCTTATGTTCGGTCTGCCCAACCAGACGGCAGAAACCCTTCGTGACACACTTATCAAGGCATTTTCAGCAGGGGTAAACCACATTTCCTGCTACAGTCTTATTTTAGAAGAGGGCACGCCTCTTTTTGAGCGTGTAAAAACCAGACAGGTAATGCTGCCCACAGAGGACTCCGAGGTGCAGATGTATAACGTGGCTTGCGATATGTTAGAAAAATCAGGCTACCACCAGTATGAGATTTCAAACTTTGCACGAGATGGGTTTGAATCACGCCACAACTTAAAATACTGGGACTGCACAGAGTATATCGGTTGCGGATGTGCAGCCCACTCCTACTACAACAATCAACGCTACAACAATACGGCTGATTTAGATGAGTACATTGCTTCCCCTCTGAAAAAATATGATGTGACAGGGCTTACCCCTCGTGATAAAATGAGCGAGTTTATGTTTTTAGGGTTGAGAAAAACCGAGGGCGTTTCATCAAAGGATTTTGAGGAGCGCTTCGGCTCTACATTTTATTTTGAATTTAAAGAACCCATTAAGAAATATTTAGAGTTAGGGCTTTTGGAAAAAGCAGGAGATTTTCTTCGCTTTACTCCAGAAGGACTAAGACTGTCGAATACAGTTTTGTGCGAATTTGTGTGAGGTAATCTATGTTCTACAAAATCAGCAACTTAAAAATGCCAATAACTTCGTCTTTGGGCGAAGTTTTTTGTGTTGCCCAAAAACAGATGGGAATATCAAAAGAAGACGTTATCTCTCACAAAATTTTGAGAAAATCCGTTGACGCCCGACACAAGCAGGTTAATTTTATCTATTCTTTGTTAATTGAAACGGATAAAAAGGTAACAACGAGCGACAGCGTCACTCAAGTGGAGATAAAAGAAAAAGAACCGATTGTTTTTGGCACACAGACGCTCAACCACCGACCTGTTATTGTGGGTTTTGGTCCTTGCGGTATGTTTTGTGCGCTTACCTTAGCACGTTTAGGCTATCGCCCGATAGTTATCGAGCGTGGTGCACAAGTGGAGGAAAGAACTCAAAAAATCGACCATTTTTGGCGCACAGGGGAGCTTAACACCAATACAAACGTGCAATTTGGCGAGGGTGGTGCAGGTACGTTTTCTGACGGAAAGCTGACCTGCAGAAATGGAGACCCCTTAATTGACGGAATTTTGCAGGACTTAGTAGACCACGGTGCGCCTGATGATATTCTGTACTCGGCACTTCCCCATATCGGCACAGATATATTAAAAACAGTTGTAAAATCAATAAGAGAAAAAATTATCTCACTTGGCGGCGAAATACTGTTTAACACAACCGTTAGCGATATTAATATTACCAACTCACGCATTAGCTCCCTATCACTTTCCGACGGCAGCAGCATTCCCTGTGATGTGGCGGTATTTGCCATAGGACACAGCGCAAGAGATACCTACAAAATGCTGTATGATAAGGGGCTGAAAATGATAAGCAAAACCTTTTCCGTGGGCGTTCGGGCAGAACATCTGCAGCAGAATATAGACGAAGCTCTGTACGGCGATTTTGCAGGGCATCCCTCACTCGGTGCTGCCAGCTACAAGGTGTCATACCGACAGGGCGACATCGGATGCTACAGCTTTTGTATGTGCCCGGGAGGAACTGTGGTTACAGCAAGTTCCGAAGAAGGTATGGTGGTAGTAAACGGAATGAGTAATCGTGCAAGAGATAACAAAAATTCCAATAGCGCCATTTGTATTAATGTAACAGAAAAGGATTTTGGCAAAAATCCTTTAGACGCCATAGAATTTCAAAGGGATTTAGAAAAAAGAGCGTACGCTTTAAGCGGTGGTAACTACTTCTCCCCTGTACAGACCTTAGGGGACTATATTGACGGCGCAAAAACCACCATATTAGGTAGGGTAACGCCAAGCGTTACAAGAGGATATAAGTTTGCTGACTTAAACAGTCTCTTTAACCCTGCCTTTAACAGCCTTTTAAAGAAAAGCTTTGCTCAATTTGACAAAAAAATCCGCGGCTTTGCTGCCCGTGACACAGTATTGACAGGCGTAGAAACAAGAACCTCTGCCCCCGTGAGAATTTTGCGAAATGAAGATTTCGTAAGTGAAACCGTACAGGGCTTAATGCCCGCAGGCGAGGGCGCAGGGTATGCCGGCGGTATAATGAGTGCCGCAGTAGACGGCATAAAATGTGCAGTAAAGATAATGAACAAATATAAGCCTGTATAGATAGCAAGACCGAGAAAACATAAAAAAACACGCGGCATATGCCGCGTATTTTTTATGACATCTTTACCTCAAAGTAGCCTGTTGGATGATTACATACAGGACAGATTTCAGGCGCTTGTTTTCCCTTGTGAACGTGGCCGCAGTTGGCACAAATCCACTCAACCTCTACATCCTTGATATATACCTTTTGCTCCTCTACGTCTTTCAAAATCTTTAAAAATCTTGCTTCGTGCTCTTTTTCGATTTTTGCAACCAGTTTAAATAATGCCGCAATTTTAGTAAAGCCCTCTTCCTCGGCAATTTGAGCAAATTCAGGGTACATTTTTGTGTGTTCTGCATTTTCGCCCGCAGCAGCCGCAACTAAGTTGTCCTGTGTGCTGCCGATACCGCCTAATTCCTCAAACCAACGCTTGGCGTGGGCTCGCTCATTGTCTGCTGTTGCTTGAAATACAGCTGCAATGCTGTGGCATCCCTCGTCACGTGCTCGACTTGCAAAATATGTGTACTTGTTCCTTGCCTGTGATTCACCTGCAAAAGCGGTGATTAAATTTTGCTCTGTTTTAGAACCTTTTAATTCCATAAAATATCTCTCCTTTTTTAAGTAGTTATACTGATTATTTCCAGTTTTTCTCTTTTTATACTAATGTTCTCAATACTTGACATTTACCCATTAAAAATATATAATTAATCTGATATAGACTATTATTTACAGGGGGTGTTATAGTGGAAGAAAACAAGTCCTTTGGCAACGAGTCCTATGGTATTCCCAAGGACTATACGGTAAAGCAAAAATTCAGCGCATTAAAGCTTGCCATTTACGTTGTTATTGTGGCTGTTGTATGCGTTGTGGGATACCGTGGCTTTAAGATGGCAACGGACCATTTTTTGCCTACAGTTACCTTTGACAAAACACAACAACCTGTAATATACCAAAAAATTTCCGATATAACACTCAAAACAGACAAAAGCGAAACCTTTACTGCAGGTACAGTCACAGGGGACGTGGCATCAAAAGTAAAAACTGCCAAAAAAGGCACAGCCGTGTTCTTTTTGTCCGCTGATAACAACCTATGCGTAAGTGTATTGTCAGACGATACAAAGCGTATGAGTGAGGCAATTATTATTGACACTCAGGTTACGGACTTTAAAACAAACTCCGACGGAAAGTTTGTTGCATACCGTAAAGGGGACATGCTGTGTGTTTCCGACCTTACCGCACCCAGAGTTATTGCCAACGATGTGGCAGACTACTACTTGAGTAAAAACAACCAGAAATTAGTTTTTTATAAATCAGACAATTCAATCTATACCTGCGGCACAACACGCGGCGAAACTCCTGTTCTTATTGACACGGAGGTAACAAAAATCGTTTCCGATAAAAGCGACTACACCGCAATGTATTATATAAAGGGAACTACCCTTTACAAAAAGGAATTTGACTCCCCTCGTGTAGTTATGGCAGAGAATGTAATTGATGCTATCATGCTGGGCGACTTTGTCTATTTTACCACAGAGGAGCTTTATGAAAAGCGTTTTACCGAGATTTTCTACGACGACGCAGCGACTGCTGACGCCAAGCTTTCCTACCCCAAGCCCAAGGATTACACCCGTACACAGAGCGGAGCAACCTTGTTTGATGCCGAGGGCTATCAGGAGGCTCTATATGAATATGAAAGCAAGCTGATGCGTGACACCATACGCAAAAACTATAGCCAAAGCCCTGCAACAACCACAGGCTATTCTTTATATATATGTCAGCGAAACAGCTATGAGCGTGTGGATACTTATCTTGAATCTCCGTACCTTGCCTACAACGTGTGCCGTGACGCAATTCTGTACAAAAGATATGACAATAACATCTACAGACCAAAAACCAGCAAGCTCCAGTCTTTCGATGCAGCGCTTAAAGCTATTGATGCGTCTTTAGCAACTCAGATGGACGTGGATATGTATCTTTTAAGAAAAAATAAGCTGCCCTATAAGGCATTTGAAGAATTTCCCAAAGAACAGATTATAATTTCTTTAGACGCAAGATACGTCTACTGTATAGAAGATTACGGCTCTTTGGTGCGATACGAAATATCCAGTAAAAACTTAAGAGGCCGCAAGGTAATTGACAAAGACGTTTCCGACTACTACGTTGACGGCTCGGATTCTTCTGTTGCTATTGTCTTTTCAGGCAACAGACTTGGAATTTTTGCAAACGACACCTACACCCACCTGTCGGACAATTCCTGTCGGGATTTCTTCTATGTTGACGGGGTGCTCTTCTACTATGACGACTACGACTACACCTTAAAAACAGGAATCCTGAAAACTCTGCGCGGCAGCAAATCCTCTGTGGTGGACACAGGAGTAAAAGACTTTGACGTGCGAAACTACAACACCGTTTCATATATTAAAAACTACAACCCCGATATGGGAGTTGGCAATCTCTATGTAAAAAGCGGCAGAGTCAAGAAAAAAGAGGATATTTGCGTAGCCGCAATCATCAACTAAATTTTGCTTTACTTTAGTACCTGTTTGTGGTACAATTAGGCTATAAAGGGTTATATTTTAGAATTACAGGAGGAAATTAAAATGAGAAGAACAGGCAGAAGATTCAGCGAAGACTTCCTTGAAGAAAATGAAGAAATAACCTACGAAGATTACGAAACAGCTGCTCCCGAGGAAACGGAGTACGAGGAGTATTATGACTTATCAGACCTCACAGAGCTTGACGGGGAAGACCCCCAAGAGCCCGAAGAAGAAAAAAGCTCCTCCCCTCTTAAGAAAATTGGGAAAATTTTAATAATTATTTTGGTTTTGATTGCCCTTTTCTTTGCTTCTGCAAAGATTACGGAAATCATTTTGGACCGCAATGAGGAGCCAGCTACATACGGCAATGACGCTCCCGATATGGATGAGGATTTTGACAAAAACATTGACGAAGAGTACGAAGAAGTTCCCAATACAGACATTCCTGCAGTATTGGGTGGCGAGGACGATGGTGCGGATTATACGCCCGAACCCTCAGCTACACCTTCGGCTTCTCCCGCTCCGTCAGAAGGTCCTGCTCCCAGCAGCACTCCGTCTGCAGCTCCTGCTCCTTCAACTACCCCCGCACCTTCGGCTTCTCCCGCTCCGTCAGAAGCACCGAAGCCTGCTATAAGACCGGGTAACCCTGCTGCATAATGGCAGAATATAAATCAAATTCGGCAGAAGCTACAGCCAATATTGCTGCTGAGTTTGCTAAAACCTTACAGCCTGGAGATGTTGTACTTCTCTACGGCGAAATGGGCGTAGGAAAAACTGTATTTACAAATGGTCTGTGTCGGGCTCTTGGCGCGTGCGATTACGCCACAAGCCCGACATTTACTGTAGTAAACGAATACGACGGAGGAGATTTTCCTGTTTATCACTTTGATATGTACCGCATAGAGGACGAGGACGAACTCTATGAACTTGGCTTTGACGAGTACTTAAATTCAGGCGGTATATGTATTATCGAGTGGCCCGAAAACATACCAAACTGGTTGCCAAAAAAACACATTCGTGTGGATATTCTAAAAGACAGTTTTACAGAAAGAACAATCATTATCAAATAAGGAGAAAGTATGTTAGTTCTCGGTATTGATTCCTCATCAAACGCCGCAACTGCTGCAGTTGTGCGTGACGGCGAGGTATTGTGCGAATACACTCAAAATCAAAAAAAGACCCACTCTGTGAAGATGTTGCCTATGGTTGAGGCAATGCTTGCAGATTTGGAATTGTCAGTTTCTGACATTGACGTTTTTGCCTGCGGCATAGGACCGGGCTCTTTTACAGGCGTGCGTATCGGTGGCGCAACCGTGCGTGGCTTTGCCGATACTTTAGCAAAACCCTGCGTTGCAGTAACAAGCCTTGAGGCGTTGTATGACAATGTGAAATATTTTGACGGCACTGTTATCTCGCTGGTCTTTGCCAGAGAAAATGAGTGCTATACCGCAATCTATGAACAGGGCGCAGAAATTGTTGCCCCCTGCGTTATGACGGTTGACGATATAATTTCATACGCAAAAGGCAAAAAATGCCTCTTTGTAGGCGACGGCGCTGTTGCTAACCGTGAGGCTTTGTCGGGAGATATAGACACTGTAATTGCAGATTCCAGACACAATATAATTTCAGCAGGTGCAGTTGCTCTTATAGGCTATTATAAGGCTTTGTCGGGGGATGTTGGCACATCGTCTGTTATTGCTCCTATGTACTTGAGAAAATCACAGGCAGAAAGAGAATATGACGAAAAACACAAATCGGAGGAAAAACAATGAAGATAGTTATAGGTTCAGACCACGGCGGTTTTGAATTAAAAGAAGTTTTAAAAAAACATTTGGAAGAAAAGGAATTTGATGTAACAGATGTCGGCTGTTATGACACCGCATCAGTTGACTACCCTGATATAGCCGCTGCAGCATGTGCTAAGGTAACATCAGGCGAGTGTGCCTGGGGCGTTTTGGTGTGCGGTACAGGCATCGGCATTTCAATTGCTGCAAATAAAATCAAGGGCATTCGCTGTGCATTGGTTTCAAACGAATATTCAGCCGAAATGACAAAACGCCACAACAACGCAAATATGTTAGCCTTCGGCGGCAGAGTTACAGGTCCTGACCTTGCTAAAAACATTTTAAACGCATATATTGACGCCGAATTTGAAGGCGGCAGACACCAGAACCGAATTGATAAAATTACCGAGATAGAGGGTTAAAATTATGACTGACAGACGTGATAAAATCAATTACTATTTAGATATTGCCCAGACAGTTGCCGAACGCAGCACCTGTCTTCGACGCTGTTACGGTGCAATTATTGTAAACAACGATGAAATTATTTCAACAGGCTACAACGGCGCACCCAGAGGGCGCAAAAACTGTATAGATTTAGGTCGCTGCATAAGAGAGGAAATGAACATTCCCTCAGGCGAGCGCTATGAGCTTTGCCGTTCTGTTCACGCTGAGCAAAACTGCATAATCTCAGCCTCACGCCGTGATATGATGGGCGCAACTTTGTACCTTGCCTGTGTAAGCGGAGCTACAGGCGAGCTGATGAGCGGTACAAACAGTTGCTCTATGTGCAAGCGTGCAATCATAAACGCAGGAATTTCAAAAGTTATAATCCGTGACACAGACAAAGACTATCGCACAATCGACGTTAACGAATGGATAGAAAATGACGACTCTTTGTTTGAATAGATAGTGGTTTATAGGTAAAAATAAAATAGCAAATTTTATGCGATTGCAAACTTTTTTGCAATCGCACTTTACTATATAAGGAGGTGGCAAAGTTGGACGACATTATCAAAAAAGTAAAATCAGGCGATATGGAGGCTTTTTCTACCCTTGTGTCAATGCACGAGCAAAAGGCAATTAACTTTGCCTACCGAATGTTAAAAGACACCCACGAGGCAGAGGACGCGGTACAGGAGGCTTTCTTGCGTGCCTTTGACAAAATAAACACATTTCGTGAGAATTCCACTTTCTCCACCTGGTTCTTTACTATTTTGAACAATATTTGCCTTGATATGCTGAGAAAACGTTCAAGAAGTGCTGACATCATAAGTATTCATAAAACCGACTCAAACGATGAGGAATACGAGCTGCAGATTGAAGATACCTCGGCAGGTCCTTATGAAAATTTGCAAAAAAAAGCAGCCGCAGAGCTTTTAGAAAGAGCGCTTCAGCAGTTGTCCGATGAACACCGCGCAGCAATTATTATGCGCGATATAAACGGCTTTGAGTACGAAGAAATCTCAAAGATACAAAACATTTCTTTGGGAACTGTCAAATCCAGAATTTCCAGAGCACGACTTTCTTTGCGTAAAATTTTAGAAGAAAACAAGGAACTTTTCCTGTAAAAATTCGTCAATACCAGTGAAAGGAGCAGCAAAAATGAACACCCAAAATTGTAGTGAAATACTTAATTTAATACCCTCCTACATTGACGATTTGCTCGACATTGAAGAAAAAGACCGTGTGGCTGAACATATAAATTCCTGTGACAAATGCCGTGCAGAACTTGCACTTATGACGTCTGTCAGGGAAAAAACAAAAGAACTGCCCGATGTGAAAATCTCAGCCGATTTCCACGCAAGGCTTATGGAAAAGGCAAAAGAGCAAAAAGCGAAAAAACGTGCAAAACGTATCGTACTGTTGCGTAGAAGCGGCGCAGGAGTTGCCGCAGCTGCAGTTGTTGCATTGTCGGTGGTAAGCTTTGGTAACTTAGGCAATACCAATTCAGACATTGGCGATCAGGCTCCTGTCTACTCTGCAACACCTACGCCAGAGGCTGACCCGACATCTGACGTGCACACAGAAACAGACGTGGCCTTGACCGCTCGCACCGAAAGTACTGCACAGGATGTCCAAAATTACACCCAGCCCAAAGAGGCTGTACCGCAGGCAGCACCTGTAACTGACATTACCGACACCGCTCCTGTAAGCGGCGGGGGTAGCTCGGCAAAATCAGACTTTGAGGCTGCAGTTACCATTGACGCTGCTGTAGTTTGTGATGAGTCGGCCTATATGGCAGCCGAAATCACACTTGACGATTCTAACCGAGAAGCGGTAATGGAAATTTTGGCTCCCTACGAAAAGGACAACATAGGATACAAGGTCCCCGACATCGGAGCAGTCCTTAGAAAAATTGCAGAACTTGGAATCGAGGTTCAGGCAAAAGACTGCGATACGAACTCAAACTACATTATAGTAAAATAAAAAGAAGAGTAGTCACAGACTACTCTTCTTTGCTTTTACTTAGTAAAAACACTGCAAATAATATTAAAATTATTCCGCCCAAAGACGTAATGCTCAATTGCTCTCCTAAGATTGTCACGCTAAAAATCGTTGCTGCCATAGGCTCCAAAATTCCAAGAGTTGTTGCTGTTCCTGCGGGAACTGTTTTTAGCGCTATTGTGTACACAAAGTACGGCAAAAAGCATGTTACAACGGATAATCCTATCATCAAAAGTATTGTGTGGTGATTTTGCACAGCAACAGGAATTATTCCTTGTGGCTTTGAAAAAATCATTGCAAGCAAGCCGCTTGTCAAGAAGCAATAAAATGTGGCAGTAGACGGATTAAGGGTTTTTCTCATCTGTATTTTCGTCAGGATATTATACGCACTATACGCAATTCCTGACATAAGGCCTATTAATATACCCATCACATTCACTTTAAAGCCGCCCACAATTCCCGAAACTAAAGCGCAGCCGATTATCATAAGTATAACCGATACAATCTTTTGTGGAGTGAGCTTTTCGCCTAAAAATGCCACAGAATATATCATTACAAATATGGGAGCTGTAAACATAAGCACAACTGCCGTAGACACAGAGGTCATCTGCATAGAGGTAAAGTAACAGCTTTGTGTACAAAACATAGAAAGACCACCCAAAGAATAAAGCACCAACTGCTCTAATGTTACACGAAAAAAACCTCTGTTCTTAATAAGTATGTAAATTCCCATAAAAGCAGCAGCGCCAATAGCACGAATTGCAGTCATCTGCAACGATGTAAGTCCGTAAGGAGCTAAAGAATTTACAAACAGCCCTGATGTGCCCCACATAACACTTGCCAAAACTATAAAAAGATATGCTTTTGTCTTCATTTTTTCCTTCTTTATTGATTAAATGTATTGTCTGTTCTCTGTTCGACAGATCCCATCATCTCAATACCTGTAGTAATTGACATATAGGTCGCATCGTCGATTTTGCCCTCTTCCATCATAGAAAGAGCAACACAATCAAGTATCTGGTAAAGCTCCGAAAAGTCTGTGTGCTGTGTCATCATACACATCACACGGAACCAGTATTCATTTAATGTGTTTTGATCTGTGATGTAACCGGCAGAGAGGCTTCCCATATGAGAAACTACCGTACTGTAAGCATAACAGCTTCGCAGGTCTGTGACATTGACCGCACCTGAGGTTGTAAGAAAGTATCCGTTTGAGGGAACTGCCAAATCACGCTCACCGTGTATCCAATCGGCTGTGCCGTTTTCTTTCATTTCGGCAAGCTCGCCGAAAACATCTGCCAAACCCTCAACGATTGCCGCATTTTCGTTAAGTGTCTTTGTGCCCTTAACACCTGCAATGTTCTGCATTACGCCGTGGGCGTACTCGTGAACAACTGTGTTGTAGTCAATCTCGCCCTGTGTTAAATCCTCACGGAAGAACATCATCTTGCCGTTTGTATATAAAGCGTTGCCTGTGGGGATTTTATCTGCAACGTATTCGTTTGAATTTACATATACCTTAAAGCTTGAGCCATTACCATCAAGTCCTTTGTACCCATACTGACTGTCAAAGAAGCTGTATGCTCTGTCCGCAGCATTCTTAACACTGGTAATGTAGGGAGATGCGTTGCCTGAGGTAATATCGGAAATCAACACTTTTTCCTCTGAAATTGTACTTTTTTCGTCGTTCCAGTTAAATTTGTGGTTAACTGTTGCCATTTCAAAAATATAGCTTTCTTCGGGTTCTTCCGTTTCCTCTGCCACTTCGTTTTCAAAGCTTGATGTAGCAACAACGCCTATTCCGCCGCCGCCAACTGCATCTACAAACACATCAAAGGCATTGTACTCGTCTGATCTGTTGTAGCCTGAAACATTTGCCATAAATGCAAGGTAGGTTTTGCCATTTGAATTTGTTACTACTTTCTCCACCTGGGACATATTAATGCCCTGTAATATCACGTAATCATCAGGCAGCTTGCTCACATAGTCGATAATTGCATTTTCTGCTTTTGCCTTGTCAATAGTATGTGTGCCTGTAAGCCCCTGTGTGGTGATGTACGCACAGTTATATGCCACCGCCGTGCCGTCTGCTCTTGCTGCAATAACAGCCTCGCCGCCGTATACAGGAATACCCTGATAAACCTGACGGAAACGGTAAATGGCATTATCCCCAAGCTCAACTTTTCTGACAAATTCGTACTCATTATCAACATCTGCAAATCCAAGCTCCTGCTGACCTGCCGCTATGGCTGCTTTGGCACTGGCTTCGTCAGTAATGAGCGCAGCTGTAAACATAACGCCTGCAAAGGTTTTCCTAAGCTCGCCCTCAATGGCTGATGTGGTAGGCTCAACTACCTCCTCCTTACCGAGAACACCTGTGTAGAAAAGAGCTCCTACAACAGCGCCTGCCAAAATCGCCACTACTAAAATGACTGCAATCGCTATCTTCCATCTTTTTGACTTGTTCTCAGCACGCTTTATCTTTTTTTCCTTTTTCTTTTTATCCTTTGCCTGCATTTGTGAAATTTTATCAAAATCATCGTGAAGCTCGGGCATAGCGTCGATTAGCTCCTCTGTAGCTAAGCCTTCTGTTACTTCTTTTCCGCAGGCCTCACATACGTTACTGCCTTTTTTTATCTTTTTACCGCAAAATCTGCATTTCATATATAAACATCTCCTTTGTGGTCACAAGCTAGCTATTATATTGTACCAAATATATCGCAATATGTCAAATTACCGCAAAGTTGTTAAAAGAATATTAAAAAACGGGCGAAAGCCCGTTTTTTAAAACTGTATATTACTCTTTTTAAATATTTTTACCAAAATAAATCCAACGATAATTCCTGCAGCTCCCTGAACCATATTCGGGGGAATATTTACTAAAGATGCGCCAAAGCCGTACATAAATCCCTCAAATACATAGTAGCCTGCACACATAAAGAGCTCAGCGACAATTGCACTGATAATTAAGCCTGCTGTGTCTTTTTGGAACTTCTTATGTAATCCGTATGCGATAAGTGCCATAACACCTTTTATGATAAAGGTAGCAGGAGCATAAACTACATAGCTTGAAAATACATCAGCCAGCGCCGAGCCGATACCTGCTGCAAGAAAACCATAGAGAGGTCCTAACAACCAGCCGCACATAAGCACTACGCTGTCGCCTAAGTTTATATAACCTGATAAGGGCGAGGGTATTTTAATAACCATTGTAGCAACGCATACAAGCGCTGAAAAAAGTGCTGAGAATACTAATTTTTTAGTTTTGTTTGCCATTTTACTTCATCTCCCCGATGCTATGTTCTTTTATAATATTTCCGTCAAAATCTTTCCACACAAAGACACCCTGCTCAAAAATCATATAACCGTGATGGCTGTCCTCTTTGGGGATAGACACCGAGCCTGGGTTTATGTACACAAAACTTTCGTGGTTTGTGATTTTTGGCACGTGAGTATGACCGTGAAGCAGCACATCAAACTGACCGTCAGGGAGCTTTTCTTCATTGTACACGTGGCCGTGGGTTGCAAATACCAAAACTCCGATGTCCTCAATCAGCACAAAATCGTCCATTATAGGAAAGTCCAACACCATCTGGTCTACCTCGGCGTCGCAGTTGCCACGCACGCACAGGATGCGGTCTTTTTCTGCATTCAAAAGAGGAATTACCTTCTTGGGATCGTAATCACGGGGCAAATCGTTTCTCGGCCCGTGGTACAAAATATCGCCCAAAAGCAGCATTTTGTCCGCCTGTTCTTTTTTGTATGCTTCCATCATTTTCTCTGCGTAGTAATAGCTTCCGTGAATGTCCGATGCTATAAACCATTTCATTGTGCTCACCTCAAGGATAGTATACTAAAAAACAGGATAGCTGTCAACAAACCTTTATGAATTATTTCTGTGTTTCCTGACTAAAATATTTCCGAGGTGATAATATGTGTACCGCTGTACATTTCAATAACTTTTTCGGCAGAAATTTAGACCTTGATTTCTCTTACGGAGAGCAGGTAATCATCACGCCAAGAAATTTTCCATTTTCATTCAGAACACTTAAAGATTTCCCCTCCCACTACGCTATTGTGGGAATGGGCATTATATCCCAGGGGTATCCCCTTTACTTTGACGCTATGAACGAAAAGGGGTTATGTATGGCAGGGCTTAATTTTCCCGGTAATGCCTGCTATCTGCCTCTTTGTCACAGTGCAGACAATTTAGCGCCCTTTGAGTTTATTCCCTACATTTTGAGCAAGTGCGCAACTGTTAATGATGCCCGCAAGCTTTTGACCAGAATAAACATTGCAGACATTGCCTTTAACGAAGATTTACCTAACACACCGCTGCATTGGGCCATAGCAGACCGTGAGCAATCAATCGTTATCGAGCCTTTGAAAAACGCCTTAAAAATCTACGATAATCCCATAGGCGTGCTGACAAATAATCCTACCTTTGACCATCATTTAACTAATCTTTCAAATTATATAAACGTAACTAATGAAGAGCCAAAAAACCGATTTTCGGACAAAATAGACCTTGCTCCCTACAGCCGTGGAATGGGCGGAATTGGTATTCCGGGGGATTTGTCATCGTCGTCACGCTTTGTACGTGCTGCTTTTACTCTTTTAAACTCATCGGAATATAGTCTCAGTCAATTCTTCCACATTTTGGGCAGCGTAGCACAGCAAAAGGGGTTAGTCTGTGTTGGCGACAAATATGAATACACCCTCTATTCTGCCTATTGCGATATGGAAAAGCTCATATATTACTACACCACATACGAAAATCCAACTATATCAGCAGTGCATCTAAAAGCTGAAAAGCTCGATGGCAAGCAACTGCTGAAATATCCCTTAGAGAACAAACTTTATATAAACCATATAAACAAAAGCACCTGAGCAATCGCTCAGGTGTTTTTGTTTATTTTTCGTAAGAATCACATATAGGAACTACATTTTTCATATCTTTCCAGAAGAAGAGCTTGTAGTTCATACCCTCGTATGCCGATACGTCAAACTCACAGGTGTCGTAGGCATCAATTATTACAGTATTTTCTGATAACAGCTTAACGTCCGTCATTTTTTTGCCCTCATATACCGCTATCATACACATACCGCCCAGAGCTTTGTGAGTGTTATTAGTATATGTTGCAACGCCCTTGGCTACATCAATGCCAATATGGGGCGCAAACTCCATCATATTAAAGGCACAATCGTAAACATAATAGTGTAAATCATTCAAGCCCGTTATGTCAAATTCTGCTGTGGCACTTGTGGCTTTGATATACACGTCACTATAATACCATTCGCCCCCGTACTCGCCCATAGTCGTTACAGCACCTACGCCGTAATCGTCAGAAACCATAAGATAAGTGTAATCTCCATCTGTTTTTTCGCTCACATAAACATCGGAAATCACAGGAGAGGTATTGTCCTTTACTACTTTTATGCTGTGGATTTGCTTGTTTTCGCCTGCGGTATCTGCAGGAAGTCTTAATTCTACAGTTATAGTAGAAACATTAGGTAAATCCTTAATCAGCATTTCCCCAAAATAATAGCCAAAGTCATAGAATTTGTTTAAAAATGCGTCCTCTAATATTGTCACGCCATCACATTTTATGGTCATAAAGGCGTTTCTTATGGGGTTTGCATAAACTGTTAAAGGAATCTCTGCAACCGATGCATCAGGCGTGTCCGACACAGGCAGAACAATTGTGCTATTTTCCTTTAAGATTTGCGCAGGAGGTGCAAAGCCGTCCTCTGACAAGCCCTCAATTTTAAAATAATCAAGGAGTCTTTTTTCATTCATTATGGGAAGCTTGTGCCATCCGCCGTAAAAACCGCTAAAAGGAATACCAACATCACAGTTGCCGTCGCCTGAAAGTGTTACCTTGCCGTCAACGAAAAAGCCGTTTGTCATGGCCGTGCTCAAATATTCAATGTCGCTGTCTGACAGGGTTACCGTAAGAGTGACATCAATATTTCCGCCCGCGGGCACAGTAACGGGAGCTGCCCCAGCTACCGCCGTTTCCAGATTTTTTATGCCGTTGTAGCAATAGCCTTTACCATCGTAATATTTGTAATCGTCAGAAGAAAGCTCAACCTCAATATTACTAAAGGTCACATCCTCTGAGCTCAGGTTGTACGCAGTAAATGTAACATCAAAGGTCTTGGCAATGTCTGTACCTAAGTTTATCTTTGTTTCCTCAGAATTTTTGCCCTTTAGGATAACCTTGGTTTCCATAGCTTTGTCAAGCCTGATAAGACCTGCACCCACCTTACGGGGCGATGCAAGTGTACCCATCTCATCATAGACAGTTTCAGCAGTTGATGCAAGCAAATTTTTTACAAGCATTACTTTGGATGCGCCCGTAACTGCAGGAAATTTCTCCTCCACATACTGATACATCAGGCTTGTTGCACCTGTTACCTGAGGTGCTGCCATTGATGTGCCGGAAAGATTTGCAAAGGATGTTGTACCGCCGTAAGAAGAATAAATGTTACCCCCGGGAGCAGAAAAGTCAATAGCTATATCTAGATTATCTGCGTATCCGTACGAACTGAACAAATTCTGGCGTGGCGCATCTGTGCGCTCAAGAACTGCCATATCTCCTGTGTATTTTAAAGTTGTGCCCTCTGCGATTTTAGCCGCAGTTTCACGGGATACATAAAACATGTGGTACGCATAGCCTGAATTTCCATCAGGTAAGTCGCTAGCATAGTATCCCAAAACCACCGCTTTAGCACCTGCGTTCATAGCACGTGTGGCGTACGCTGAAATGTTACCGCACACCGCTGCATCAGGAAGTGTTATAAATGCAATTTTTCCAGAGATGTCTGCCGCTGCAATTTCTTCTGCCGAGCCTGCTCCGCAATCTGCCACCGTCAGCTCTTCCATTATAGCTTTACTGCCCTTGGCAACGCAGGGGTATTTATTTCCCTCTGCATCCTCTAAATACGCCATATAAGCATATTCTGACTGTACTGAACCTACCTTTGATGAATAAAGGTAGTTCTGGTTATCAGAGGTGCCGTAATCAGAATATGCAGCGCTGTATGAAATCTTGTCTGAGTTGCCCCCGGAAAATACTACTGTTTTGCCTGAGTTACGAAGTGCTGTTACTGCGTCATTGTAGGGGCCTTCGCCTGCGTATTCGCTACTACTTTCTGAGCCGATACTAAGATTTACTGCATCAACATCAAACTTGGATATATCCTCTAATGCCGCCACAATATCGGAGATTGCCGCTCCGCCCTCAGGGCGGAATACGCCGAAGAATAATATCTGTGCTTCAGGCGCTATCCCCGAGATAACTCCGTCTGAAACAGAAACGCTGTTTCCTGCCGCAATACCTGCAACGTGGGCTCCGTGGAGGTTTGAGCCTGTTACCGTGGAGCTGTCAGAGGGATAATTGTATGCAAAGGGAATTTTGGCACTTCTGTAGGCATCATCTGCCGTAGCTGACACATTCATTGTGTTGCTCGTCAAAATCGAGTCTATGTCGGCTTGAGTGTATTTTGCAGTTGTTTCGTCATCTAATGTGTAGTATATATGCTCGGGAACCATTGCACTGTCAATGATTGCAATGGCTCGTCCCTCACCGGTATAGCCCTTGCTGTGGGCAGCCTGAGTGCTTATCATATTTCCTGAATTGGCAGCGGATACTTCTGCCGTATTTTCTCCGTTGGCAGTGCTTGTCACAACTGTTTCGCCGCTATCTGTCTGTACAGGCTCCACCATAGCTATGATTTTGTCCTCATAAACTGCTTTAACGCCGTCGATTTTCTTGATTTTTTCGGCAGTTTTTGCGTCAACATTTACTGTAAAGCCATTCAGCACGTCTGTATATGTGTAGCTACGTTCTGCATTTCGCAAGGAATAAGCCGATACTCCGCCGTTTATCTGCGACTTTACCTCCGCCTGAAGTTCGAGCAGAGCCTCTCGGTACATATTATCATCTGCACCGTAAAAGGTCACTCTGTCAGGGGAGTACACAGCAGGCGCATCAAGCACTATTATGTAGGTCTTCTTTTCTCCTTCCTCACGGGCAGAAACCACACCCATACAGGAAATGAGCAGAATTATACTTAAAATCAATGATATGACCTTTTTCATAATCATTCTCCTTTTTGGAAAATTGTTTATATTGATTTTATCACATAGATTGGATTTTTTCAATAAAAAAAGAGTTCGACGTGCGAACTCTTTTTTTATTTTTATCTTATTGCAAGACTATTATTCAAAAGTGATGTGCTGTACAAAAACAACACGTCAGCACCATCAAAATCTACTAAATTTCCTAAAAATTCACTCTGCACATATCTGGTGTCTATTACAGTTACCTTGTCATAGCCTTCCAAAAACAAAGGTGCTATAGATGAACCAAAGGAATCACGGAAAAGTATCAGGTGGTTGCCTATCGTGCTCTTGGGATTTTCTAAGGTAACAAGCGGCATTGTACCTGACAGGAACATCTCGTAGGGGTCTTTGCCCTGAGCTTTTTCCATATTATACATTTTTCCTGCCCTTGGCATACCTGTGTCGTAGTAGGTAACGATAGCACTATTGATTTTATCGTTTGTAAGGTACTTGATTGTGTCAGCAGGAACATTCAGTGCATACTGACCGCTATACACACCATAAAACGGAATATCAAGAACATTCTCCTTGTACGCACCGCCACCTACATCCTTGCCCATAGCACCCATCAGGCGCTCTGCTATGTCTATGATGCTTTCCTGCCTCCAATGGGTGTCGGTTTTGTAGTAGTCATCAGCCGACAGCAGGTCTGTTATATCTACACATTCCATAAAATCAACCTTTGATTTCATCCTGTCTGAAAACCCCACATAATCTAACGAGGGATAGCCGTTTTTTTCTGCTAAGAACATATTCTTATCAGGAACGATGGAAAAGTAAATCTTATTGTTATTAAGGTATGTGTCCTTTAAATAGCTGAACTTTTCTACTGCGTGATTCATCATCTTTTCGTTTTCTTCTGCGTCTATTTTTGAAATATGACCGTCAACGTAAAAGAGTCCGTTGTTTTCGGCTTTTCCTAAGATAACAGTTGAAAACGCCGCTTTAATCTTTCGCATTATTTCACGCATAGGAAACTGGTCTGTGGTGTAGCTTTCAAATCCCTTTGAAAATTCGCCTGATACAACAGTTTCTGCCGTTGTTTCAGGGAATTGCGCCAGTTCACGGCGCTCAGCGTCTGAATACTGTGTTTGTGGCTTTGCAAGGCAAACTGCTGAAACCGCTACTAAAAAAACCGCAAAAACAATTACCGAAACTATGCTTTTTATCTTTTTATTCATTGTCTACCTCCTAAAACCTGAAATATAAGAACGGATTAAATGAGCCATCTGCCAAAAATGCTGTAACCACAATCACTATGATTAAAAGCACCGGTATCTCTAAAATCTCTGCTACTGCCCTTAACTTTGTGTTTTGCAGTCTGTCATACAAGGTTTTGGGAACAGGCGTTGAGCAGATTATTGCAATGAGCAATACTATTCCGTAGTTTCTAAGAGCAAAAACCACACCGCCGGACACAAAGGGAATAGCACCAGCACCAAACAGTCCGCCTACTCGCATTAGCGCTTCTTCGGCCCCGTTTCCTGAAAAAATTACAAAAGAAACTGCCACCAAAAACAATGTGTAAATATGGGATATGATTTTTGATTTTTTTAAAAAGCCTTTAAAGAAAAATTTCTCTATTGTTAAAAATACGAAGAAGAAAAGTCCCCACAGTACAAAGTTCCATTCTGCACCGTGCCAGAAGCCTGTCAAAAACCACACAACAAACAAATTAAACACTAATCGGAGCGCGCCTACACGGCTGCCGCCCATGGGAAAATACACATAATCACGGAACCAGGAGCCAAGTGAAATGTGCCAGCGACGCCAAAATTCCGTAATGCTTTTTGAGATAAAGGGGTATCGGAAATTTTCCAAAAAGTCAAAGCCAAAAATTTTGCCAAGACCGATTGCCATATCAGAATACCCTGAAAAATCAAAGTAAATCTGGAGCATATAAGAAACGGCAAAAAGCCAAAAATACGCAACCGACAGGTCCGAGCTTTGATAAAATCCCTCACATAATTCCCCTAAGGTGTTGGCAAGTATAATCTTTTTTGCCAGACCGCAGATAAATCTCTTTATACCCTCTGCTGCCTTATCAAAGGAGTGGGTGCGGCTATCGAGCTGCGCTGCCACGTCTTTATATCGCACAATCGGTCCTGCAATAAGCTGTGGGAACAGGGCAATGTAGGTAGCAAGGGTTACGGGGTTTTTTTGCGCCGGCACTTCGCCTCTGTACACATCAATGGAATAGCTTAAAATCTGGAACGTATAAAAGCTGATGCCTATGGGAAGTGCGATGTTTAAAACAGGCATTGACATACCGGTTAGCGCTGCAAAATTCTCCACAAAAAAGCCTGCATATTTAAAATACAAAAGTCCTGAAAGCGTGCCTATAACTGAAACTGTCAGGTATATTTTTTTGGCAGTCTTGTTTTTTGCCCTTTCTATCAAACTACCAAAAACATAGTTTAGCACAATTGTAGCAAGCATTAAGAATACGCACTTAGGCTCTCCCCAGGCGTAAAACACTAAACTTGCAATGAGCAAAACTACATTTTTTAGCTTACTGGGTGCTACAAAATATAAAATCAGCACCAAAGGCAAAAAATAATATAAAAATGTTATGCTTGAAAATAGCATTTACATTCTCCTTTACAAAAAAAGCGGGCGGATTTCCGCCCGCTGTTACATTTTATTCTTCAAAGTTCTTGGGACACATTACAAAGAATACTTTATTTCCCACAACGCCTGTAACCATTTCTTCTGCTTCAACGCAGATGTTCCAACGGAGATTTGCGCTATTTTTTAAGTTTGCGACAAAGTCAGATGCTGACACACCGTCATCTAACTCAAACACATAACCGATAAAAGCAATAGAGCCAATCATAGGCTGAAATACTGCGCCTGATTTAAAGCCTGTGATTTCAGCGTTGTCAAAACCGGAAAGAAAACCGGGTTCAACTTCCATAGCTCCTGCCATAAAGGGCAGTGAGCCACCGTTAGCAAGAGATTCTGCAATTGATAACGCAGAGCCTGAATTTGCTTTTGACTTAAATTCTGCCAACAACTTATTCCCTACTGTTTTAGGTGTTTCTTCAGGTTTTTCTGAAGGTTTTGCGCTCTCTTGAGGTTTTTCTGAAGGTTTAGCTGAAGGTTTTGTGCTCTCCTCAGGTTTTTCTACTTTGTCGCCTTCCTCTGTTTTTACATCTTCTGTTTCATCGTTTTCAACAGGTGCTTCAATGTTCTCAACAGGTGTGTTGTCCTCGGTGTTTTCTGTTTTTCCGCAAGCAATAACGGAGGTTGCCATTGATAATACTAAAAGTAATGCAAGAATTTTTTTCATATTTATCTTTACCTTTCTGCCCACAAAATATTAAAGCAATTACTTTTCGCGGGCGAAAAAGTATGCTGTAATTTCAAACCTTAAAATTGTACGTCTTTTGGCACAAACGCATTCCACAATAATTATACTAAATAAAGAGCATTATGTCAATAAAAAAAGGAACGCTTTCGCGTTCCTTTTAATTACTTAACTGGTTTGGTTTTCCAGATTTCCTCTGCATAATCTGTTACACTTCTGTCTGATGCAAACATTCCTGCGTTTGCAATGTTTTTAAGTGACATCTTAGTAAATCTGTCAGAATCTGCGTATGCTTCATTCACACGCTCGTGAGCAGCACAATATGACTCAAAATCTGCTAAATTCATATAGGGGTCAGAATTTACTAAATAGTTGTAGATTGACTCAAAGTTCTTGCCGGGAATACCCTCTTTTATAAAGTCAACAACTCTTTTAATTCTTGCGTTGCCCTCGTAGTAGCTTCTGGGGTTGTAGTGACGTGCAAGCTCATTTACTTCAGGTGTGCTCATACCGAAGATAAAGATGTTGTCTTCGCCTACGCACTCGTAAATCTCAACATTAGCGCCATCCATAGTGCCAAGAGTTACCGCGCCATTTATCATAAGCTTCATATTACCTGTACCTGAAGCTTCCTTACCCGCTTGAGAAATCTGCTCACTGATGTCAGCAGCAGGGATAATTATTTCAGCCAATGACACCTTGTAGTCAGCGATAAATACAACCTTCATATAATCTCTTACATCGGGGTCACGCTCAATCATATCGGAGAGTGCACAGATAAGTCTTATAATTTCCTTTGCCATAAAGTAGCCGGCAGAAGCTTTTGCCGCAAAGATAAATGTCTTGGGCGCTGGTCTGTGGCCGTCATACTTAATGCGCAGATAGAGGTCAACTATGTGCATAGCATTAAGCAGCTGACGCTTGTACTCGTGAAGTCTTTTTACCTGAATATCAAACAAAGAATCGCAGTTTAATTCAATACCATTCTTCTTAGAAACGTATTCTGCAAGGCGCTTTTTGTTTGCCTTTTTGATTTCACGAAGGGCTTCCAGTACATCTTTATCATCAATAAATTCATTGAATTTTTCAATGTTTTCAAGGCTCTTTTTGAAGCCATCGCCAATTTTTTCTGTTAACAATTCTGAAAGCAGCGGATTTGCCTGACAGAGCCAGCGTCTGTGTGTGATGCCGTTTGTTACGTTTGTGAATTTATCGGGATACACACAGTTAAATTCACGGAAGGTGTCAGCCTTTAAAATCTCCGAATGGAGCTTTGATACGCCGTTTACGCTGTAGCTGCCTGCGATACACAGGTTTGCCATCTTAACCATTCCGCCCTCGATGATTGCCATATTATTGATATTTGCACCCAGCTCTGCGTGGTGCTCATAAATATATGAACAGAATCTACGGTTGATTTCTTCAATAATCGTATAAATTCTGGGAAGGTGTGATTTTACCAAATCAATAGGCCACTTTTCAAGCGCCTCGCTCATAACCGTGTGGTTTGTGTAGGCAAGAGCTGCTGATGTGATTTCCCATGCTTCATCCCACTTGTAGTCATAATCGTCCATCAAAATTCTCATTAATTCAGGAACGCAAAGTGACGGGTGGGTATCGTTGATATGGATAACAACTTTTTCGGCAAAATTGTCAAATGTGCCGTAACGTTTAAAGTGCTTTTTTGTAATCTGCTGGAGCGATGCACTTACGAAGAAATACTGCTGCTTTAAGCGCAGAGATTTACCCTCGTAGGTGTTGTCAGCAGGATATAAAACCTTTGAAATTGAAGAAGCAATTGCTTCGTTTTCTGTTGATTTTACATATTCGCCCTTAGAAAAAAGGTCCATATTAAAGCCTGAGGTTGCCTTGGCACTCCAAAGACGAAGTGAATTTACAGCCTCTGTATCATAGCCTGATATAAACAAATCATAAGGTGTAGCAAGAATTGTTACATAGTCCGTATGCTCTGTTGTAAGACCGTTTTCTGTCCAGTTCTCGTGAACGTTACCGAAGAAACGGACCTCAACCTCTTCGTCCAAACGGGGATTTAACCAGTAGCCAGCTTTATCTATCCAGCTGTCAGGAAACTCATTCTGCCAGCCGTCAATAATTACCTGCTTGAAGATACCAAACTCGTAACGGATAGAAAAGCCTGTTACGGGGTAGCCCAATGTGGTAAGTGAATCCATATAGCAGGAGGCAAGGCGACCAAGACCGCCGTTACCCAAGCCTGCGTCAGGCTCCATTTCATAAAAATCTTCTATGTCGTAGCCTGCTTTTTTCAAATATTCTGCTACGTCATCCTCTACGCCTAAGTTCCACAGGTTGTTCTTTAGTGATGTTCCCACTAAAAATTCCATTGACATATAGTAAACCTGTTTTGCCTCTTGCTCGCGTACTTTCTTTGTATATGCTGAACGCTTTTCTTTAAGTGCTAAATTTGTTGCTGTTAAGATTGCTTCATAAATCTGGCGGGAGTTGGCAGATTTTAAATCACTGCCGAAATTAACCTCCATAACCTTTTCAATATTGTTAATGATATTTTGCGATAATTTGTTCATTCTTTTTCCTTACCTTGATATTATTTCTTTGTAAATTTCTATATATTCCTTCGCCGGTTTTTCCCAGCTGTATTCGCCGCTCATGGCGTTTTTGCGAAGGGCACGCCAAGCAGTCTTGTTGTGGAATAAATCCACTCCGCGACGGATTGCGTCTAACATATCGTAAGCGTTGAAGCTCTGGAATGTTATGCCCTTGCCCTCTTTGGTTTCGGGATTGTAGGGAGGTACTGTATCGTTGAGTCCGCCTACTGTGTGGACTATCGGGATTGTGCCGTAACGCATAGCAATCAACTGAGATAATCCACAGGGCTCAGACTTTGAGGGCATTAAGAACATATCTGCACCTGCATAAATCTTTTGCGCCATTGCTCCTGAAAAGCCGACGTAACCGCGAATTTTGTCATGACTCCTGTTTTCCCACTCGCGGAAGAAGTTCTCATAATGAGCATATCCCGTTCCAAGCGCTATAACCTGAACATCCATCTGTTCTATTTCGTGAGCCACCTGACATATAAGGTCTAAACCCTTCTGGTCGGTAAATCTTGTTACCATACCGATAACAGGAATATCGTTATTTACCTCTAAGCCCATTTCCTTCTGGATGGCTTTTTTGTTCATCGATTTGAAACGGATGGTTTCATAGTTATAATTTTTATATATAGCGCTATCGGTTTCGGGGTTAAACATCTCTGTATCAATACCGTTAATTACACCACGAAGCTTATACCGTCTGGGAATTAAGATATTGTGAAGTCCGTGTGAATGGGTATCACTTAAGATTTCTTCAGCGTATGTGTTACTTACAGTGGTTATCATATCACAGGCTTCGATAGCGCCCTTTAAGAGATTGATGTTTCCGTCATACATTAAAAGCGAACGGAAATTCACATCAAGACCAAAGATGCTGCCTAAAATTATGGGATTGTACTTTCCCTGAAATTCAATATTGTGAATGGACAGAACTGTTTTAATATTGCGATAACGCTCATCCTGCCTGTAAAAAGCTTCCAGATAAACAGGCAGAAGCGCCGTCTGCCAATCGTTTACATGAATAACATCGGGGAAATAGTCTAATAAATTTAAAACATCTAAAACTGCCTTTGAAAAGAACGCAAATCGCTCCGAATCGTCATATTCGCCATAAATCTGATTACGTGAAAAATACTGCTCGTTGTCAATAAAGTAATAGGTTATCTTACCAACTTTTGCACGAAATACTCCGCAGTAGGTTTTTCTCCAGCTGATTGTTACATAGAAATTATCTATAAACTCCATCTGGGACTTCAATGTATGGGGAATATCGGAATACAGGGGCATAATGACACGGGCATCTATGCCTTCTTCGGCAACTGCCTTGGGAAGAGCACCTAAAACGTCGCCCAAACCGCCTGTTTTTAAAAAAGGTGCAGCCTCAGATGTAGCATACAAAACCTTCATTTAAATAATCACTCCTCATTTAACTATTTTACTATAAATAATAGAAATAGTCCATTGACAAAATTCCTAAAAGGATTGTCATTTTTTTACACAGTTTTGCCCTTATTTACAACTACGGGAAGTTTTTTTACACCTTTTATTTCCTTATTTTCGCTAATTACAGCATTTTTGTCAACAATTACATAGTCGAGGGTAGCACCCGTATTGATAACAGAATTCTGCATTATGATAGAGTTTGAAATTTTTGTGCCTGCGGCAATTTTTACATTTCTGAAGATTATACTGTTTGTAACACTACCGTCTATAACACAGCCGTCAGCCACATAGCAATTTTTAATTTTTGCATTGTCGCCGTACTTTGTGGGAACAGAGTCTTTGGTGCGGGTAAGTATGGGCTGGTTTGATGAGAATATCTCACTTCTTATGTCTTTATTCAGCATATCTAAGTTAGCTGACAAATAACCTTCTAAGTCCTCCATAATCTTAAGGTAACCCTTGTGATGGTAGGCATGAATGTTAAGCTCGTCAAATTTCTTGGCAATAACATCTTTTTTGAAACTTCTCCAACCGTAGCTTACGCCATAGTCGATTAAGGCATAGAGAAGGGATTTTTCCATAATGAAAATATCTTTAGCGATATAGGTTTCGTCATTGTTTGGCATAGTGTGAATAATCGCTCTTGTTACCTTGCCGCTGTCGTCTAACGTAAGCTCTGTATCGCTGACCGCAGGCATACCCTTAGTGCATAAAACGCTCAGGTCAGCACCCGACGCAATATGCTCTGCAAACATCTGGTTAAAGTCAATATTTGCCACCATATCTGCGCTTGCGATTACGCAGTACTCAGAAAGCATACTGTCAATGTAGCCGTGTACGCTCTTTAATATTTCAAACTGGTTGTCATTGTATGAAAAATCTGTGGTAGCAAAGGGTGTCAAAATCTTTAAACCGCCGTTTTTGCGGTCTAAATCCCAATCCTTGCCCCAGCCTAAATGGTCCATTAGCGAGCCATATTTGCTCTTTGTGATGATGCCTATATTGTGAACTCTTGCCCCCACCAGCGATGAAAGCATAAAGTCAATAAGTCTGTATCTTGCCCCAAAGGGGATTGATGCTAATGTTCTTTTGCCCGAAAGCTCTGACAGCTTTGTTTCATTGCCGTCATAAGTATCTGTAAATAATATGCAAAATGCGTCCATTTTGTCCACTCCGTTTCTTGTCTTTATTATCGGCTCTCGCCTGGAGAGAGCATTTCTTTAGGAAGAACCTTCTGCCCTGCTCGAACAACAGCTCCCTGTCCGATTACAGCAATACCCCACTTGTCGCGGTCGGGGTAATCCTCAGGAGGCGCACCGACTATTGCACCCTCTTCAATTATTGCGTCGTCTGCAATAATCGCATACTGAACTTTTGCGCCCGATTCAATCTTTACATTTCTCATAACAACAGAATAGTCAATCTTCGCTCCCTCTTCCGCAGTAACGTCCGAGAAAAGAATAGAATTATTGACCGCAGCCTCCACATCACAGCCCTCTGTAATCATAGAATTAACAATATTTGCACTTTCTCCTATATAGTGAGGTGTGGTAAGTGAATGTCTGCAGTAAATGCGCCACAAGGGGTCGCTTAAATTAAGGGGAATTGTGGGGTTTAACAAATCCATATTTGCCTCCCACAGATTGTCTACCGTACCAACGTCCTTCCAGTAGCCGTCAAAGGGGTAAGCAAACAAACGCTCTCCTGCATTCAGCATATTGGGGATAATGTTCTTGCCGAAGTCGTTAGACGAAGAAGGATTTGCCTCGTCCTCTATCATATATTTCTTTAGCTTTTCCCAAGTGAAAATATATACACCCATTGAAGCCTTGGTGGATTTTGGTTCTTTTGGTTTTTCTTCAAATTCGTAAATGGACAAATCCTCATTGGTGTTCATAATGCCAAATGCCGACGCCTGGTCAATAGGTACATCCATAACAGCAATTGTAGCGTCCGCTCCCTTTTCCTTGTGGAAACTAAGCATCTTTGCATAGTCCATTTTATAAACGTGGTCGCCAGAGAGTATCAAAACATAGTTAGGCGAATACTGTTCAATAAATTCGATATTCTGGTAAATGGCATTGGCCGTGCCCTTGTACCACTGACCATCTGAGCCTGTAACATAAGGGGGAAGTACCTGAATACCTCCGTTCATTCTGTCTAAATCCCAGGGCTGGCCTGTGCCGATATACGCATTTAACTCTAAGGGTTTGTACTGGGTAAGCACGCCAACCGTGTCGATACCTGAGTTTGAACAGTTTGACAGTGTGAAGTCAATAATACGGTATTTGCCTCCGAAGGGAACGGCAGGCTTGGCGCGGCTTGAAGTAAGTACGTAAAGTCTGCTGCCCTGACCGCCGGCGAGTAACATTGCGATCATTTCCTTTTTAAATTTCATAAGTGGGCCTCCTAATTTATAGTCATTTTTGTTTTACTTGCTCTTTTTGTTAGGCTTTCTCTTGTAAAAATAAACGGTGGAAAAAGGCGGCAAAGTTACGGAAACATAGTAATCTTTTCCGTTAAACTCGCCTTTCTTGGCAGTTACCTTGGTGTTTGTTATGCCTGAACCGCCAAAAGCTTTATCATCTGTTGAGAAAACCTCGGTGTAAACACCGGAATTCGATACGCCTATTTTATAATTTTCCTGTCTTACTGAGGAAAAGTTTGAAACCGAAAGCACCGAGTTTCCGGCAAGGTCAAAGCGCTGGAATGCAATAACATTATTTATATTGTCATCAACAGTTGCCCAGGAAAAGCCCTCCCAACTGTTGTCCTGCTGAGATAGGGCTGGTGTCTTTAAGTAAAAGTTACACAGTGCTTTTGTAAATTCTTGTTGGTGTGCGTGAGTGTCGTATGAAAGCAAACTCCAATCAAGCTCTGCTTCTTCATTCCATTCGATAAACTGACCGAATTCAGCCCCCATAAATAAAAGCTTTTTACCGGGGTGGGCGTACATATATCCGAGATATGCCCGTAAATTTGCGAATTTGTCCTCGTACTCGCCGGGCATTTTGGAAAGCAGGGAGCGCTTACCGTGAACAACCTCATCGTGTGATAAGGGCAAAACAAAATTTTCCGAAAAGGCGTAGGTCATAGAAAACGTCAGCTTGTCGTGAACACCTTTTCTGAAGAAGGGGTCCTGCTCCATATATAGAAGAGAATCGTTCATCCAACCCATATTCCATTTGTAATTAAAGCCAAGACCTCCCACGTCTGTAGGGTAGGTAACCAGCGGCCATGCGGTGGATTCCTCTGCTATCATCATAACACCACGGTGCGCTGAAAATACTCGTTCATTTAATTTTTGCAAAAATTCCTTTGCCTCTAAATTTCCGTTGCCACCGTACTTGTTGGGCGTCCATTGGCCGTCTTCTTTTCCGTAGTCAAGGTATAGCATAGATGCAACAGCGTCAACACGAAGGCCGTCAATGTGATATTTTTCCAGCCAGTAGCAGGCATTGGAAATAAGGAAGCACTTTACTTCATTTCGCGAGTAGTCAAAAATTCTTGTGCCCCAGTCGGGATGCTCACGCTTTTTGGGGTCAGAATATTCATAGCAGCTTGAGCCGTCAAAATCAGCTAACCCCTGGGCATCCTTGGGAAAATGCGCGGGTACCCAGTCTAAAATTACGCCGATACCGGATTTGTGGCACTTATCCACAAATGCCATAAACTCCTTGGGCGTGCCGTATCGGGAGGTGGGAGCGAAATAACCCGTAACCTGATAGCCCCAGGACTTGTCGTAGGGGTACTCGCTCATAGGCATAAGTTCAATATGAGTAAATCCCATTTCCTTAACGTAAGGAATTAACTCCTCTGCCATTTTTTCATAACTAAAGCACTCTCCGTCCATATAACGTCTCCATGAGCCAAAGTGCATTTCGTATATGTTCACAGGGCGTGAAAAATCGTTGCCGTTACGTTTATTCATCCAAGCGGCATCACCCCAGCGATAGCCCTCAATGTCATACACCTTTGAGGCTGTGCCCGGACGTGTTTCGCTGTGAAAAGCGTAAGGGTCTGCCTTGTGAAGTGTTTTTCCGTCTTGAGTTTTTATAACAAATTTATATGAGTCAAATTCAGCTACATTGTCAATAATACATTCGTAGATGCCGCCATTAGTTATCCTGTACGCCTCGTGAGCGTAATCCTCCCAATCGCAAAAAGACCCTGTAACAAACACCTGAGAAGCATTAGGTGCCCATACCCTGAAAGCACACCTATTATCCTCTAAAAGATGTGCACCAAGATAATCATAGGTGCAATAGTTTGTTCCCTCGTGAAACAGGTATTCTGCTAAGCTGTAATCTTTGTCATTCATATTATTCTTCCTCCGTGGACCTACCTATACCAATTTATTTTCACATTCAGTATATCATACCCCTTTTTAAAAATAAAGCGTTTTGTTATATTTTAATAATTTTTTTATAATTTTTGTGCACATTTTATAAAAATTTACCAAAATTTTGTCGATTATTGAAATTTGACAAAAATCATATCATTGACAAAATACAATATTAGTAGTATTCTTTTTATAGAAAAATTTATCCCGAAGGAGCATTCCCTTGCAAAGAATTATTTATAACTCCAAAGACACTCAGTATAAGTCGCTCTTTGGAGCATTACCAACCAACAAAAAATGTAGATTTAATATAGATATTCTCGCATCAGAAAACCCCACAGGCGCGACCCTTTGCGTGCGTGCAGATGAGGCAAGCGAGCATATGAGCTTTCCTATGGAACACACCGAAACCCACGGCGAATATATGCGCTTTTCGGCTGATGTGTCCTTTGATGTTGCAGGGCTTTACTTTTACCGCTTTGAGTTTACCTGCCCTGAAGGTATTCGCTTCTGCGGTATGCGTGACGGCAAGGCTTTTGTTGAGGATTGGCTCAGCGAGTGGCAACTGACCGTGTATGATGAAAATTTTGACACTCCCGCCTGGGCAAAAAACAAAATAATGTATCAGATATTCCCTGACAGATTTTGCCGTAGTAATAATTATATGTACAACCCTGCCAAAAATGAACGTGAAATTGTGGATAACTGGTATGCCACACCTAAAAATCAGGGAAACGACTTTTTTATGGGAAATATAGAGGGCATTATCGAAAAGCTTCCTTATATAAAGGAAATGGGAATGGATATAATTTATTTAAACCCGATTTTTGAAAGTCCCGAAAACCATCGCTACAGCACAGGCAATTATTTAAACATTGACCCATACCTTGGTACAAATGAGGATTTTGAACGCTTGTGTCGAGAGGCTGACAAGTTAGGAATTAAGATTATTTTAGACGGAGTTTTCAGCCACACAGGTGCTGACAGTCTATATTTTAACAAATATGGTCATTATGACAGTATTGGCGCCTGTCAGGGAGAAAGCTCTCCCTATTATAAATGGTACAATTTCAACGAACGGGGTTACGAGTGCTGGTGGGGGTTTGAAAATCTTCCAAACGTAAACGAAACCCATCCTGACTATATGGACTTCATAACAGGAAAAGATGGAGTTTTGCCCTACTGGCAAAAAAGAGGTGCCGCAGGCTGGCGGCTTGATGTGGCAGATGAACTGCCCGATGAATTTATTGACGCACTGCGCTACCGTGTTAAGGATGAAGACCCAGATGCTTTGATTATCGGCGAGGTCTGGGAAGACGCAACAAACAAATTTGCCTACGGCATACGTCGTCGCTATTTATTAGGTAAGCAGTTGGACAGCGTTATGAATTATCCCTGGCGTGCCGCCATTATTGACTATATAAAGTCAGGCAACGCACAAAGCTTTGCCGAAAGTATTCTAACTATTGAAGAAAACTACCCCAAACCCGCTATAGACTGTTTGATGAATATAATTTCAACCCACGACACAGAGCGCATTATAAACGTAACAGGTGTGCTGCACAACGTGGACAGAGCCGCAGCCGAACATTACATCCTCTCAGATGAGGAATGGGCACGAGGCATAGAGGGTGCCAAAACCGCTATATTTTTGCTCTTTTCTTTGCCCGGAATTGCCTGCATCTATTACGGAGACGAGGTAGGTGCTGAGGGCTTTCGTGACCCTTATTGCCGCAAGGGTTATCCATACGGCTCAGAAAACACCCAAATCCTCAATATGGTAAAAGTACTGAGCAGCATCAGGAAAGAATATCCCCACGCATTTTCATCATTAATTAAGAAATTTTACCTTGGGGAAAGTGCATTGGTTTACGAAAGAGGAGATGTGATTTTTGCAATAAATATGGGAGAAAAAGACGAAAATGTTAAGATTTCAGGAGATTTTGTAACAATTTTTGGCGAAAATATAGCCGAAAATATGAATGAAATGTTAACAATCCCGAAAAAGTCCTGCAGTATTTTAGTCCGAAAAAGCCGATAACCACAGGTTTTTTCGGACTTTTTTGTTTTTCGTAATAAGAAAGTAACAAAAAAACACTTGATTTTTTGGTTAATATGTTGTATATTATATTTAACAACTTTGTAATAATTTCGTAATTGTTACATAGAATTATAGTACACAAACAAAATCAAGGGTGGTTCGATGTTAGAAAATTTTAATTCAGTGCTGGCAAATACCACTGGCGCACTGAAACGATATGCAAAGCGTGTCTTTGCTATCAGAAAGACAAAGACCTACGGCCTAAGAAAAAGAAGCCGTATGTCAGCGGCAATTATATCAGTTTCATTTTTAGTAGCTTTGGCCGCATTTTCAGCAAATTACAGTATAGGCTATACGGTAAAGGTTGACGATAAAATTGTAGGAACTGTTCCTACAAAAACCGAATACTATGAAGTGTTAGACGAAGTAAAAGCAGAAGTAGAAACAATATCAAATATTGAATTTACTCCTAAAGCTTCAGAGGAATTTTCAGTAGAAATCATCAGCAAGGACAACTTCACAGAAAAAAAAGAGCTTGCAGAAAACTTAAAATCAACCTCAGAAGAAATGGAAGAAGCTTACGTTATCACAGCAGACGGCGAATTTGTAACAGCTCTTATTAATAAAGAAGAGGCTGACAAATTAGTAACCGAGTACTTAGAAGGCTTCGAGGTTGAAGAAAACGTTACAGTTTCTTACGCTCCTGAGGTTTTGGTGGAATTAAGCTACGCTCCCAAGGGCGAAATCATTGACTTTGAAACTGCCCAGAGGAAGTTTTCACAGGGCGAATGTATAAAACATACCGTAACAGCCGAAGAAACTGTCGCCGCTATCGCTGAACTTTACAGCATTGCAGAAGAAAAGCTGCTTACTGATAACGGCGTTACAGAAATCTGCGAGGGTATGGTATTATCTGTTTACACAGGCAATCCCATTATCCCCATCAAAACCGTAGAATACATCAACGGCGAAATTGACATTCCTTTTGAAATTACAGAAACAGAAGACAGTACTGTTTACGAAGGACAGACAAAGATTTTAACAAAGGGCGTAGATGGCAAAAAATTCCTCCACGCTTATATTACAAGAGTAAACGGCATTATCACTCAGGAAAATATAATTGAGTCAGAAATTATATCAGAGCCTGTCACACAGGTTCAGGTAAGAGGAACTAAAACCCCTCCCCCATCTTACGGAACAGGCAAGTTTATTATGCCCACCAGCGGCAGACTTTCATCTCCCTACGGCAGCCGTTGGGGAAGAACGCACGCAGGTATTGACGTAGCTGCTGCATCAGGCACACCCATTTATGCTGCTGATAACGGCATCGTAATAGAGTCAGAGTACAAAAACAACGGCTACGGCAAAATCATAAAAATTGACCACCAGAACGGTTATGTAACATATTACGCTCATTGTTCAGCGCTTTATGTTAACGTAGGCGACGTAGTTGCAAAGGGCGACAAAATCGCAGCGGTAGGTAACACTGGCCGCTCAACAGGACCTCATTTGCACTTTGAAATAAGAAAAGACGGCAATCATCAGAATCCGTTCAACTTTATAAAGTAATTTTGAAAGATTAAAAAGAGCTCAGCGTATGCTGAGCTCTTTTTAATCTTCTTTCTTAATTTTAAATATAGAACGCAATATCCCTGATATAACCTTCGGAAATTTTAAAACCACAATTTTCATAAGACAACCTCCCGATTATGTATTAGCAGCACAATATGCAAAACGCAATAAAGATGAGTATCGCCGCAAGCATTACCACCAGCCATATAGGCGGAAGCAACAGCCCCGCAAAAAGCCCGAAGGCAAAAACTCCCGCGGCAATTGCCATCAATCTGTAAGTTATGTGCATTTTACTCACCTCTCTCGCTTCTATACTGCATTATATGCAGGGAGTAAAAATGTGTTATTGATTTTTTGAGATTTTGCACACACAGACAGTCATATCGTCTAAGGCTCTGCCCCCTGAACGGACAAGGGCCCTGTTTAATATTTTTTCTGACAGCACCCCTGCTTCTTCCTCCTGTTTAATAAGTGAGAAAATTTCGTTTTTTTCGCCGCTATCCAATACATCTGTTATTCCGTCTGATGCCATAACCACAACGTCATTATCCCTTGCGTATTTAATGCAAAAATCCGCCTCCACCACAGGAATAAGTCCTGCAGGCAGAGAGGTTGAGGTTACTGTTATGTTTTCTTTGTCTTGCTTTATGTAAGATGACGCCGCACCTGTTTTCGCAAATTCCACTATTCCCGAATAAAGATTTATAACGCACAAATCAACTGTGGCAAAGGTTTCTCTGTCTGCGTTTGTCATTAAGATATTATTTATCAGGCGTACACAGGTTTCGCTTTTCATTCCGCTTGACAAAAGCTTTTGTGCAAGGCTTGCAACCACGCTACTCTGGAAATTTGCGTACTCTCCGCTGCCCATTCCGTCGGACAGAATTATAGCATAACGCCCAGGAGCAAAGGCAAATCCCATACTGCAATCGCCGCAAACCTGTGAATTGCTGCGTGGTATGCTGCGGATTTCTGTCGTAACACAAAACTCAGGCTTTTGGTAAAACAACAGCACTCCACTATCTTTATTTTCAAAAACCATATCCACTTCAAATATTTCGGAAAGCACCTGACATATTCTGTCGGGACTTTCTTCTGCTCTATATATGGGCTGATGAATTTCCACAATAAAGCCCTCGTCACACATTATGCGTATTTGTTCTGCAGATACGCCGATTTTATCTAAAGACGCAACAATTTTTCTTTCTAAATCAGGAGCATGGATAAGCTTCTTTTCCAAATTTTCCTGAAGATTTTCAAGTATCATAGAAATGTTTTTGAACTGCTCAGCCACTAATCTTTTGCTTTCTTTGACCTTACCTGACCACATCTTTGTAACCTTTAGGGATTCATAGTTTTTGTTAAGCTCTGACACAAACCCGTCACATCTTATACACATCTGAGAAAAATCCACAGGCACGTCTTTTTTGCTGAGGATATTTTTCGACTCCATAACTGTTATCATATTTTCAAGGAGCGATACGGTCTTTAGCTTGTCCTTGTGCCAGCAAAAGCGGCACAGTGAGCAATCGGCACACACGGCATTGGCTGTTGCATCAAACACCGCGTCGTAGCTGTTGGCGTAACTGTCGCAGTAAGATTTTATGATATCCTGAAATATATCAGAAACAGAATTAACGGTTTCGATTGTACCGCCGAGTTCTTCTTTGACAAGATCCTGTACGCTGTGACTTTTTCTTTGTGATTTATTGGTAATTGCTGCGGTGGTGCCAAAGGAAAGAAGGACTTTGTCAGGTACAAAAAAGAGGACAAGGCAAGCCACCGCAACATAGGACACCGTCAGTAACCCGTTTGATTCGGGAAAGATAAGCCACGTTACCACAAAGGACGAGGCAGCAAAAATTCCTGATACCGCCAGCCGTCCGTAGCGTGGTACCAAGCCGGCAAAAAGTGCTGACAAAGTGTAAGCACACACAATCTGGGCAGGGTAAGCCGTGGATAGCCCCATAGCTAAAGATAGTACCGCCCCGGCCGGTGTTGACACAGAAAAGCCGCAGGTAAGAGCCAGAAATAAAATAATCGTAATAGCTAAAATATGCGCCAGAGGCAAAAGACTTTCAATAAGCGAAATACTTAAAATTCCGCAGGCACATAGGAGCGTAAGACAGACTAAATCCCTTGGCTCATATACGCATCTGTAGGGAATGGCACGAAGGTTGTCCGTTGCCTCCCAAAATACAAAAAAGGATAAATAACACAAGCCACTCTCAACTAATAGCATCAAAAAGTCATAAAGAAACAACCCCTCGGCAATAACGTAAACTGCGCCGTTGACAAAAATGGCAGCAGTTGTTATGAATGCGAGCAAATTCTTTTTATTTTTTAACTCCTGTCTGAATATTATAGCAAGCGTAAGCACTATTAACACCGTACCTATATATTTAAAGTAAAATATCGGGTTTGCTGACAAAAGTATTCCCAAAAGGCAGAACACAACATAAGAGGGGCGTGCGCTTTTTGCAAAAAGCACACAGAACATAGCAATGCCAAAGGGCGACACCAGATATTCCATAAAGCATATACGAGAAAGCAAAAGTAAGAATATGTTTTCTGCAAGCTCCATCTTAGTTATTTTTGCAAACATTTCCCTAAGTCCTGCACTTGCCTGTTGTGGACTCTCTGCAGGCTGTAACTGATTTTTCATTTTTTGTACCTCCAAATCTTTGATTATTTCCAGTATATACCAATTTATACGAGAAAAATGTAAAAAATTGGAAGCAGTTTACAGTATTTTTTCGACAAAAAAAGAGTTTTAGAAACTAAAACTCTTTTTATTTTGCATATATTTTGTTGTAAATTGCAAAAAAAACTCATTTTTGTGTTATTTTTGCGATTATTGGTTGGTATATTATTTAATCTTGTGGCTTTCTAAAAGATTTGAGGTTTTGTTGTAAAGATGATCCAAAAATTCATCGCCGAATTTTCTCTCAAACGCTGACAGCGCCCTTGAAATATCAGGCGAACGTCTTTGCATATTGTGGCAATCCGAACCAATGGCAGAAATCAATCCTTCTGCTGCCAAAGCACGGATTATGCGTCTGCCCGAAAAAGTCATAAACGAGCCTGCATTAACCTGAAACTTAACGCCGAAGGAAACAAGCGTGGATAGCTTCACTAAATCCTTGGGGCCTTTTAAGTATCTTTCAATATGAGCCATAACGGGTGTTACGTTATGCTTTGAAATAAGATTGTAGATTTCGTTGTTGTACCATGAGCCCCAAGACGTATATGGAAGCTCCAAAAGCAATAAATCCGTGCCCTCAATGCACAAGGAGGATACGTTTTTTCGTTCAGATAAAGAACCGTCTAAGGCAACCTCTGCTCCAAGCAAAATATCAGGACAAGGAAACCAGTTGTCTTTAATAGCTTTTTTCAATGCAGTTACCTTTTCTTTGCGGAGCTTTATGAATTTTTTAAAATCTGCCGAAGAGGAAACGTGAGGCGTTAAGATTACGGTTTCTGCTCCGCACCCCTGGGCACAGGACAACATATTCAAAGACATTTCAACATCTTTGGCGCCGTCATCAATCTCAGGAATAATGTGTGTGTGAAAGTCTATATACATATCACACGCCTCCTTGTTTTATCTGTTAGAATAGTATCCCGAATATGCTTCGTAACTCTTTGTATTGTTGTTCTGAGCGTCAATTGTAATAAAGCCCAAAATCTTTGCGTGAGTAAATTCCAAAGCAGATACTGCCCTCTTTACTTCCTTTGTAACAGATATGCCGCAGCGGCAGACTAATACTACATTCTCAACAGAAACTGCAACAGAAAGCGCATCTGCAACTGCATTAACCGGGGGTGTATCAATAATAATATAGTCGTACTTTTCCTTTACGGCTTCCATAAAAACGCCAAACTTCTTAGATGCTAAGAGCTCTGCAGGATTGGGCGGAATATTGCCTGCCGTAATGTAATCAAAGTTGAACTTTTCCATTCTGCGTATAACTGTGTCAATAGGTGCAAAGCCGCCTAAATGGTTAGCCAGACCATCCGTGTTCTTCACGTCAAGATATGTGTGCACTCTGGGACGTCGAAGGTCAGCGTCAATAAGTAGCACCCGTGCCCCAATCTGTGCTAAAGTTGCAGCAATATTGATACAGGTTGTGGTCTTGCCCTCTGCAGAAAAAGCAGATGTAAGCATTATCGTTTTGCATCCTTCAATGTCAGCTAATGTGTACATAAGATTTGTTCTTGCAGCCTTTATTGCCTCAGAAAGAGAGGGACTGGGATTTTTTGTAATAAGATCCACGTTGGATATTGTATGGGGATCTGTTTTTTTCTTTCTAAAAGGAAAACTCATTTTCTTACTCCTTATATAAACCTCATTTGGGCAGAAAAACTCCCAAATTATATAATCTCTATGATATTCTACCATAAGAATAAACTTTTTTCAATATTTTTTTACAAAAATACTTGACAATACAAAGCTCATAGTGTATTATTTGAGATAGTACAGTTAATACAGTTTAAGCAGAAAGGAGGATTACTATGTTTCAGCTTGACCACAAAGACCCAAGACCCATTTATGAACAAATAAAGGACAAGATAAAGGAGCTCATTATCTCAGGCGCTTTAAAAGAAGACGACAAAGTTCCGTCAGTCAGGGAGCTGGCAAGCATACTGACCATCAATCCCAACACAATTCAGAAGGCATACCGCGATTTGGAATCCGAGGGCTACATCTACTCTTTAAGATCAAAGGGCAGCTTCGTTTCATCGAAACGCGAGGTAGTAAAAAGAAGTGACACCGATGAAATCTTTACTGAGTTTTCCGCCTTAGTGTCAAAAATGAAATTCTTGGGCATAACTTATGAAGAAGTAAACGAAATTCTCATAAAAGAATATAAAGGAAAGGAATGAGATAAGTGATAAAAGTTAAAAACGTTGTAAAAACTTTCGGAGATTTTACTGCTTTGGACAACTTAACCATAAATGTAGAAAAAGGCTCGGTTTACGGACTCATTGGACCGAACGGAGCCGGTAAAACTACAATTTTAAAGATTTTAGCCGGCGTATATAAGAATAACGCAGGCAAGGTAACCATTGACGGTGCCGACGTTTTTGAAAATATGAATATCAAGGAACGCCTCACATTTATCAGCGACGATTTGTTCTTTTATTCTACATATACAATCAAGGACACCGCAAAATACTACGCAGGTATTTACAAAAACTGGAGCTGGGAACGTTTTGAAAGCTTAAAGGAAATCTTTAAGATCGACGTAAACCGCAAGGTAAGACGCCTGTCAAAAGGTATGCAAAAACAGGTGGCTTTCTGGCTATCTATCTCTGCTCAACCCGACATTATGTTACTTGACGAGCCAGTTGACGGACTTGACCCTGTAATGAGGAGAAACGTGTGGAGATTAATGCTTTCTGACGTGGCAGAGCGTGGAACAACAGTTTTAGTTTCAAGCCATAACCTCCGTGAGCTCGAGGACGTGTGCGACCACGTAGGTATTATGCACAATGGCAGAGTTGTTTTAGAAAAAGCATTAGACGACGTAAAAGGCAACACCCACAAGCTGCAGGTGGCGTTTAGTAGCGAGGTTTCTGCTGATTTAATAGCAGCAATAAAGCCCATCCACCGTGAAACCTACGGCAGCGTAAATATATTTATCGTAAAAGGCGACGGAGATGAAATCATAAAAACAGTAAAGAGCTACTCTCCCCTTATTTGCGATATTCTGCCCCTTACATTAGAGGAAGTATTCATTTATGAGTTAGGAGGTTTAGGTTATGAGTTTGAAAACATCATTCTTTAATAAAACCTTGGTAAAATCAGACTTTAAGCGTCTTTGGTGGATACCTGCGGCACACACCCTCTCACTGTTTTTAATGTGCGTGTTTACCTTTATGGAAAGATACTTTAACAGCCCCACAACAGGTGCAGTTTCGATGCGCTTTGAGCGAAACTGCGAGCTTGTCTATTCAACTCTTTACCGCTATATGGTACCCTCATTTGTTTTAGCATTAATTGTACCTGTGGTGCTTGCGGTTTTCCTGTTTTCATATATGCAGTCAGGAAAATCTACTACATTCGCCCACAGCATACCCGTATCACGCGGTGCAACCTTTGTGTCACACGCAGTTTCAGGAATTATAATGTTCTTAATTCCCTTGGTTGTAAATGGTGCTATACTTTTAGTTATGCGATTAGACAGCGGTTTTGCACAGACATTTTATGTGGCGCATCTTCTTAAATGCCTGTCAATTGCAACCCTTTACAGTTTCATTGCATTTGCACTTACAACTGCAGTGGCTATGATAACGGGTAATGTTGTCGCAAATTTTGTATTTACATATATTTTTGGTTTTCTCCCACTGGCTGCTGAAGCATTTTTGAAGTTTTTTCTTCATACTCAGCTTTACGGCAACGTGCTCTCATCAGATTACTGGTGCGAAAATCTGTATCTGGCTCCCGAAAAAACACTCACTATAGGCGGCATGGCTCTTTTTATCCTACTGCCTGCAGCACTTTTGGCTATAGCGTTTCTTCTGTACCGAGCAAGAAATATGGAAAACCACTCAGAGGTCGTGGCATTTCCCGTACTTCGCCCCATCTTTGTATTCAGCGTGGCAATCTGCTCAGGTGCGGTTGGCTTTGCATATGTGGATGCTCTGTGGAGCGTTCAAAACACTCTGATAATGCTCCCCTTTGGTCTTGTGGGCTTAATCATCGCCACAATGCTTGTTAAGAAGAGCTTCCGCGGTCTTAAGCTCTTAAAGCCCGTAATCATATACTCATTGGCAATAGTTTGTGTATTTACCATATTCCATTATGACTTGACAGGCTATGAGCACCGTGTGCCTACAGCCTTTGAAGTCGAGTATGTAACCTTTGAGCAAAATGGCGTCAATCCCACAGATGTAGGTTGGTATTATGATGACTATGGTCACAGATACAAATTAAATGAAGAATTTTCCCCTGATATAACGGATGTGGAGAGCATCAAAGATGTGTGCACTCTCCACCTGTACCTGACCGACGAAGAGCAAGTGGCAGAAACTCTTGAAAATCCTTGGATATTAACCCTTAAATATAAGCTGAAGAACGGAAAGACTCTCGCACGTCAGTACACTGTCGACTACACAGAATACAAAGCATTCTTAGAGCCTGTCGTTACAACAGATACTGTGAGAAAAACATATTTTCCCATTCTGCGCGATACAAGGCGTACATACACCAGTGTATCTGTGTATGACGACAGAATTGCCAGTGCTGCAGCAGTAATGTATCAGGATGAGGCGAGAATTAATGAGTTTTTATCGGCTTTAAAAAAGGATACAAAAAATGCCCCGTATGATGAATATGCGCCACGGGGACGTACATATACAAGAATAGAGATTTCTTATAAGGTAGCTGCAACCTATGAAGACGGCACTCCTGTGGCAGACGAAAATATTTTGGAAAAATCAGAAATCTACTACATTCGTCCCTCTTATAAAAACACTTGGGCATTAATCGAAAAGTACAATGCTTTGGCACGGTTGCCTGAGGTTTCAGACATAAAGAAAATAGGTGTAGAATACTATGGTATTTATGGTGAAGTAATGACCTCTTCAAAAATGATACAGGTTGAACACTGGGAATTCCCCATTGTTATAGAAAACCCCGAAGAAATCGCAGAGGTTTACGAATATTGCAAACGTGGCGGATCAAGAAATTCTGATATGATGGTGATGTTTTTCTTAGAAAACGGCCACAATTTCAGTTGTGATTTGTTAAGCACAAAAGCTGATTTGCCCCAATGCTTAAAAGCTTTTATAACTCCTTGACCGCGAAACGCTCAGTAATGTCCTACAAAAGACAGGCTTTTTGCCTGTCTTTTATTTCTTAAAAAAATTTTAAAAAAACTCTTGACAAGGGATATATGTTCGGATATAATTGTAATTGAAAACGATAATAATTATCAGTTTTACTTTTAACAAGGAGGTGTCTTATGAATTTTTCAAGACAGCGAGAGTGCATATTGAATTATTTAAAAAACACAACAGCACACCCCACTGCCGAAGAAATTTATCAGGATTTAAAATCAGAGCTTCCCAATTTGAGCCTTGCTACAGTTTACAGAAACTGCAACAAATTAGCAGACGCAGGCGAATTAATCAGATTGGAAGCCGGAGGCAAGACCCACTTTGACGCAGACATCTCAGACCACCAGCATTTCGTGTGCAACACCTGCGGTAAGGTTCACGATATGTTCTTTAAGCTTCCTGAAAGCTTAATCAAAAAAAACGCCCCCGACGGATTTAAAACAGATACATACAAGCTGTTTTTTTACGGGGCTTGTAATCAATGTAAATAATTTTTAAAAATATAAATATAATATTATGGAGGAATTAATTATGAAAAAATTTGTATGTCCAGTTTGCGGTTATGTTCACGAAGGTACAGAACCCCCTGCAGCTTGCCCTGTATGTAAGGTTCCCGGCGAAAAGTTTACAGTTATGAAAGAAGGCGCAGCATTAGCTGCTGAGCACGAATACGGCGTTTACGCAAAAACCGTTAAAAACAACCCCGACATTAGTGACGAAGATAAGAAGTATATTTTTGACCAGTTGATGGCAAACTTCAACGGCGAATGTGCAGAAGTTGGTATGTACCTCTGCATGGCTCGTATCGCTCATCGCGAAGGCTATCCTGAAGTTGGTCTTTACTGGGAAAAGGCAGCTTATGAAGAAGCTGAACACGCAGCTAAATTTGCTGAACTCTTAGGCGAAGATTTAGAGCCCAATATGAAAGCTACAACAAAAGAAAACCTCGCTTGGCGTGTTGACTGTGAATACGGCGCAACACAGGGTAAGTTTGACTTAGCTGCTTGCGCTAAGAAAAACGGCTTAGACGCTATCCACGACACAGTTCACGAAATGGCAAGAGATGAAGCTCGACACGGCAGAGGCTTGGAAGGTTTACTCAAAAGATACTTCAAGTAATTGGTGATTAATATGACAGAAAATTATATGGTTTGCAACTGCGAACAGGTAAGCTACAATGATATTGCTGATGCTCTGCATAATCTTACAAAATTTGACGATGTACTCAGCACCTTCAAAAGTGTTCAGGAGGTAACTCATTGTTCAACAGGCTGCGGCGGCTGCCATCAAAAAGTTTTAGACGTAATATCTGAAATTATGAGCGGCGCTGCACGTTAAATTATTTAAAATAAGGAGATAATTAATATGGCAAAGTATGTATGTCCCTGCGGATATGTTTATGACCCCGAAATCGGCGACCCTGATAACGGCGTTGCTCCCGGCACGGCTTGGGAAGATGTTCCGGAAGATTGGGTTTGTCCCGTTTGCTCACTTGGAAAAGACGTATTTGTAGAAGAATAATAAAAAGATAACAGGTTAAAATAAAGCCGTACTGGTAAAGTACGGCTTTTATTTTTTAAAAGGGATGTAAAAAGGAGGAAAATTAATGAAAAAAACACTAACAATTACATTCGCAGCAGTATTGGCAATAGCATTACTTTGTGGTTGTATGGGTATGGAAGACCCTGTCGAATCTATGATGCCCGACATGGGACAAAACAACAATAACAACCAGACACAAGACTCCCAAAATGCAAACGACAATCAGCAGCAGACCCAGTCAACCGTTGACACATCGAAGTTCATCGGCGAGGAAAAAGCCAAGGAAATGGCACTCTCTCGTGCAGGAATTAGTGCCGAGGACGTAACATTTGACAGAGTGGATTTAGGGCTTGATGACGGCGTGTGGCGCTATGACGTAGAGTTCCGCCAGGGAAATACTGAGTATGATGTAGAAGTAAAAGCTGACGACGGCGCAATATTGGAATACGAAAAAGACACGGAAAACTAAAAAATAAAGACTTGGGAATTTTCCCAAGTCTTATTTTTTAGGTAATATAATTGTTATTGCTTTTTGATAATTTTTTATAGTTTCTTTTTCCTTTGCCTCAAAGCACTCCCCGTCTAATGACCATTGGATAACCTCTTGACTTTCTACGGTCAGCTCACGGCCACGGAAAAATGAAATCGACGGGTTTTCGTAATCATTGGTATTTAGTGAAGTTATAATATTATTTAAATCCATAATATTCTTGGGATACTTAATTAAAAGTACCTCAAACTCTCCGTCGGACATATCAACGTATGCTGTATCGAGCTTAATTATTCCGCCAATGGATGTGGAGTTTGCAATTGCTCCCAATACATATTCGCCGCTATATGTTTCGCCTGTTTCTGTTGTGATTTTAAGGTAAGTGGGCTTTAAGTACGGAATTTCCTTAACGCCCTCTAACACATAGGCAAAGTGGCCAAATGCATTTTTCATATTCTGGGGTGTGGCATAAGAACTCTGTGTAAATGCACCGAAAGACGCAACATATGAAAAATACGCCTCCCCGAATTTTCCCACGTCAATCTCTGTTGGTATGCCTGAGATAATATCCTTTGCCGCACGTACTACGTTTTTTGACAAGCCGATTCCAGTGGCAAAATCGTTTGTGGTACCGCTGGGAATGTATCCCACAGGCACAGATATGTCGCTTTCCATAATGCCGTTTATAATATCATTTAACGTTCCGTCGCCGCCGCAGCAAATGATAATGTCATTGTCTAAAGCGTTGTCTTTTACAATTTTTTGAGCACTTCCCTTGCCAGATGTGCAACGGATATCCAGCTCATATCCCGCATCCTTGAAAATACGGGTAATCTCAGCGAAATTTCTGATTAAAGACATTTTTCCCGATACGGGATTCATAATCATTAAAGCTTTCATAATAAGACTTCTTTCTTTATTTACTGATACCGCCTATCAGTCCGCAATATAAACACTTGTTTCAGGATCCATCCCCCATTCGGGATAGAATATAATATCTTTTCCCTTGTAGCTTACTATTAACGTTTGTGTCTGCTCTTCATCGCTGTAGCCTTCTTCTACATTGACAAAGGTTGCCTTTATGTCCTCTGTTGTTATTGTTGCAGGACAATCATTAAAAAGATGCTTCAAGGGAAGATACAGTCTGTAAACCATATCGGAATCATCCAGATCCCCGTCTAAATTGTATGTGCCGTAGGAAACCTGAACGTCGTTAGGATACACCATAAGTGCCCACTCTGTCCAGAATTCGCCCTGACCGAACATAGCGTCAACCTGACCCTTGTTCTTGCCGAAAAGGTCTAAATATTCAGGATTAACGTCTAAACCGCCCTCTTTTAACTCAGGGTCTGCTGTCGGTTCAGGCGTGGGGCTTTGGATAGGCTCGCCTGTTGAAACTGGTGTTCCCTCAGGGTCGCCGCCATCTGTCTGCACACCGCAGGCTACCAACGAACACACCAAAATAAATGTAAGTAAAATCGCTGTTAATTTTTTCATTATTTTCTCCTCTTTATGTATACTTTAGGGTATTTTCCTTTTGTGCTTTTTAATTCTTTTTGAGATTTTAAATATTCTATTACATCTTTATCTATTACCTCATCAGGGGCAACCACAGGTACTCCAGGCGGATACGTCCAGATATATTCCTTGGATATTTGTCCTTCGCACTCTGACAAATCGAGAAATTCTCCCTCGCCTGTACTATCTGCCCGATTGGGGATTTTAATTTTGGGAATTTCATTAACCTGATACGGCGGCAAGGTCTTGTCTATTGCATACAATGCCCCTGACAATATCTGTAAATCGTCAAGCTTGTCTGCCACCGTTGCCATAGCAAGAACGTAGTGGTTTGACACCATCTCTACCTCGATATTGTGCTGACGAAGTTTGTCTGCCAAATCGTAGCCGTCTGTGGCTGAAATTATAATTTTGCTCTCGTCATCAAAGGAGAACACTCTCATATTGTCAAGACCATCACTCTGCTCATAAAAGTATGCAAGAGCAGTCGTTAGTTCCTCAAAATCCTTTTTGTTTTTTTCCACATAGCGCAAGCACTCATCAATTGACGCCAGCAGCACATAGCTAGGGCTTGAGGTTTCAAATATTGACAATGCGTGGCGCACAAAATCACAATCTACCCTGTCAGAACATACGTGCAAAAGTGCCGTTTGTGTCAAAGACGGCAAGGTCTTGTGCAGGCTCATAACGCATATATCACAGGGTACGGACTTGTCTATAAATTGCGCTCCGTGAGCTGCATCTACAAAAAGATATGCTCCGTGTTTTTTGCACACCTCATATATTGCATCAACATCGGATATTATGCCCTCATAAGTCGGAGAGGTAATAACAACTGTGCCGATATTTCTGCCGTGTAATGCTGCCTCAACGCTCTCGGGCGTGATTTTTCCCATTATGCCCAAATCTTCTGTTTCGGGCATCAGATAGGTAGGGTTAAGGTCCAAGACTTCTACCGCATTATATGCTGATTTGTGGCAATTTCGCGCCATTAATATATTTTTATTTTCTCGCGTCAAAGTGTATATTCCTGCCAACACACCACAGGTGGAGCCGTTAACCAAGGGAAAGGCAGCTACGCTGTGATATCGCCTTGCTGCTCTCTCCGCTATGTCCTTTATCGCTCCCTGCATATCGTGGAGATTGTCAAAGCCCTCAATCTCCGTAATATCAATATCATAGGGAAGCCCTTCCGCTATGGCGCGTCTTTTATGTCCGGGCATATGGTAGGGCGTAGCATTATGCTCCTTTAATTTTTCTAAAAGTGACTTCATAACGTCAATCTACTTTCGTAATGATTTTAAAAGTGCTATTTCTTCTGCGTATCCCTCTAACTCATTAGGGGTTTCAAGGTAAAATGGCAAATCACGAAGCAGCGGATGATTGATAATTCTCTCAAATGCTCCTTCACCAATGGACCCTCCGCCTATAACCTCGTGGCGATCCTTGTGGCTTGAGAAGGGGTTTTTGCTGTCGTTTATATGAATTGCACGAAGCTTGTCTATGCCGATAACCTTGTCAAAAGCCTCAAGCACACCGTCTAAATCATTGACAACGTCATATCCTGCGTCATACACGTGGCAGGTATCTAAGCACACGCCGATTTTTTCCGAAAGGGAAACTCTGTCGATAATTTCCTTTATTTCTTCAAAGCTTCTGCCTACTTCCGAGCCTTTGCCTGCCATTGTTTCTAACAGAATAGTGGTGGTCATCTCGGGATAAACAATATCATTTAAGGTACTTGCAATCATTTCAATCCCTGCTTCTGCCCCTTGCCCCACGTGGCTGCCGGGGTGGAAGTTATAAAGGTTTCCGGGAACTGCCTCCATACGCTTGATATCGTCAATAAAGGTATTCTTGGCAAATTCACGTATTCCCGCATCTGCCGAGCACACATTCAGTGTATATGGCGCGTGGGCAAGGATTACGTCTATGCCGTTTTGGCGAGAAAAATCCAAAAACGCTTTGATGTCAGCAGGGTCTAAATCCTTTGCCGCACCGCCTCTTGGATTTCTGGTAAAAAACTGAAACGTATTTGCACCGATTGATACTGCTGTCTTGCCCATAGCAAGAAAGCCTTTTGATGCAGATAAATGACAACCTATTTTAAACATTGTAATCACACCATTCTGTCAAATTTGTCCCCTGCCAGCAAGTGAAAATGCAGATGGAATACTGTTTGTCCGGCGTTTTCGCCGCAGTTGTTAACCAAGCGGTAGCCGTCAGCGGCAACGCCCTCTGCTCTTGCAATTTTTGCAGCAGTTAAAATAATGTGACCAACAAGCTCTTTGTGGCTGTCTTCTAATTTATCAGCGCAGCATATGTGCTCTTTTGGGATAATCAAAATGTGTACGGGAGCTACAGGATTAATGTCACGAAAGGCATAAACCAGCTCATCCTCATACACCTTTGTTGAGGGGATTTCTCCATTTATGATTTTACAAAAAATACAATCGTTCATCTTTTAGTTCTCCTTTGTATGCTGTTTTATTTCTGAAACTACTTTATCTACAACTGCGTCTATATCCCTGTTTGTATTTTCGTCTACGTCTATTATAATGTCACTCTTTTGGTAATCCTCGGAGTAGATTTTTATAATTTCCATAATTTCTTCCATGGATTTGCCTGTTAATTCTGCACGCTTGGTGCGTGAATTGGTAAGGTTTTCGTAAATTGTTTCAGGCTTTGCTCTGAGCCATACCGTTATGCCGCTTTTAAACAAAATTTCACGGCATTTTTCATCGGAGAGCGTACTGCCGCCCGTGGCAATAAGAGCATTTGTGTTCTCACAAATGTTTTGTACCGCAAAACGCTGAGCACCTTCAAAATATTTCGCTCCTTTTTTGGTCAAAACATCAGCCACGCTCATACCCTCGCACTTTTTTATATATTCGTCGGTATCATAAAAGTCCATATTAAGTTTTCCGGACACTCGTCTGCCTACGGTGGTCTTTCCCGTTCCCATAAAACCTACAAGTATGATGTTTCTATTCATAAATCCTCCACTTGTTTTTTTTGTTAGGCATAAGGGAATCGAAGCCAATATGCCTAAAAATACCTTTGTCTTATTATATTCCACATTCAGTTGTTTTATCTATATTTTATTGGTAAATATTCCGTGTATTTTTATTTTATCACTCTATCAATCTACTGTCAAGAAACACCTTTTTTACAAGTGAAACATTTGTCACGTTTTTAGACAAACTATTGAATTTTGCTTCGTTCGTGATATACTTGTTTCACGAACAACTAGTGGAGGTCATAAAAAATGGAATACAACACAGAAAATTTCAGCAACAATCTAAGAGTTCTAAGAAAACTCCGCCACCTGACGCAAGAGGAGCTGGCACATGAATTAAACACTACCAGAAGCTGCATTTCAAATTACGAAAACGGCAAACGCCAGCCCGACAGCGATATAATTCATCTTATAGCTGACTATTTTGACGTAAGCGTAGACTACCTGCTGGGCAGGAGCAGCATAAAAATGTCTTTGCGCTCGGAAGAGGAGCTTCAGGAGTTAGAGGAAATCAGCGACACTCTCCACTCTATCACACGTCTGGATTTAAGAAACGTTTCTACAAAAATAAAGTGTGCAGTTTTGGAGTATTACGAATTTTTGCTGAAACGCAAAAAAGACAAGGCTAATTAATTGACAAACATTAACTTTTGTGGTAAAATAGCAAAGTCGAGTGAGTTGGAAACCCGACTTGCTGACTTTGCGGATATGGCGGAATTGGCAGCTTGGAGGCCAAGCACCGCTGTCCGAATAAAAACTTTATAATGTGCACCTGTGGCGGAATTGGCAGACGCGTATGGTTCAGGTCCATATTTTCTCACGGAAGTGCAGGTTCAAGTCCGTGAACCCTTTTTAAGGGAGTAACATAAAACGGCTTGTGTAAATGTTAACAACTCAAAATTTAATATTCGCACCTGTGGCGGAATTGGCAGACGCGCACGGTTCAGGTCCGTGTGCCAGTAATGGCTTAGGAGTTCAAATCTCCTCAGGTGCACCACTGAAAAAAGTACAGCTTAATCGGCTGTACTTTTTTATCGAAAGACACAAATATGGCCAAACTATTAGCTATGTGATATTTCAGTGCTTTCTAACCCAAACTAACTTTAATATACTATTTAGATTATGGAATAAACCATCTTTCTTATATTGATCAATCAAACGGGTTAAACACGTCAACTACTTCACCAGATATCAGGCCACAAAGATATAAAACAACTAAAATAATAAAGGTAATAGTTGTCAAAAACTTCATAATAGAGTAAAACGAAGGAATGAAGAAATTTCCCATATGCAATAATCTACGAAAAACATTTTCTTTTATAACACAGTCACAGGCTCTGGTTTCTTTTACATGATCCTGTTTTGTTAATGAACTAAACTCGTCAAGGAAAGCATTCCAACCGTCTTTGGTATTTAGTTGTTTCTCGTTCTTTTCAATATACTCAAAAAACAAATCTGTGTATTTTCTTCTTTTTGGATGTGCGAAATGTCTTAGCGCAGCTTTCAGTCCGTGACGATTTTTATAATATATCTGTCCGCTTAATAAATCAATTCTCATATTTTTCTGTCTGTCTTCACTATCGTTAACCTTATAATGCGAGTTTAAATAGTGAAACGTTACTGTTGCCAAGGGATTTAAAGAGTTTGAGCCAACATATATTTTTATAGGTCTGTTTGATGGATTACTCAATGCTATAAGTACTGCCCCATTCCAATTTGGATCTATTGTTGTGCTGATATGCCCAAAACCTTTTACAACATTTGATACTCGTGATGTAACATATCCTGCCATATAATTCGGAACCTTTATATATTCATTACTAACAATTAAAACGGTGTCTTTAGGCTTGACATAGATATAATATAATTCCGAATAATGTGAGTCTTTTGCTTTATAAACTGTCTCTAGCATCCCAACTTTAGTTGATAATGCTACTGCAGTAGGAGTAATATCATATGAAGCAGCTTTTAGATTCTCCACATCTAGCGGTGTTATCTTTAATCCACTGCTTCTTTGCGACTCCATTATTATATCTTTTTTACCTAGTTGTCCACTAAACTTAGATGATTTTTGTTTAATAATGCGCATTACTACACCTCCTATTGATACT
>JAZQBQ010000084.1:0-2440 GCA_045545755.1 Congzhengia sp.
AAGCTCCACGTTTGCAGAACTCGATGAAACAGTGGAATTTCCGGAGGACCCAGACGAAATCCCCATTGCCGCCAAGGTCTTTTTCCCTGCGATTCCGTCTACCGTCAAACCATTTTTCCGCTGAAAATACCTTACCGCCTGCTCAGTTTTGCTTCCGTAAATGCCGTCAACAGAGCCAGTATAATATCCCCAGCGTTTAAGTTTTGTCTGTATTTGTCTTACTTCTTCTCCCCTCGAGCCCCTTTTTGACAGAGTCTCCTCAGTGCCTCCAAATTCATTTTCAGAAATAACGGCTGAATGTACTTCTTGGCGATTATTAACGCCAGTACCGCAAACTATTACCGTCATTACTATTGCAAAACAAAACGCACAAAAGCCCCACCCCAACAATGCTTCTTTTTTAACTCTATTATGACACCTCATCAAAGCAATCATCCTTCCAATACAATCAATTTTGCCATTAGTTTCTCCCGATAATTAAATATTATTCATCGCCGCAAACACAAAAAAGTCCGCAATCTACAATCTGCAAATCTTTTGTCAACTTTTGCCACCTGTCCCCTTGTCACATAAAAAAAGCGTGACAGGTGCCTGTCCCCTCGTATTATATAGTTGTTAGTATTTTTCACATCTAAATGGTTTGTGGTAAAATGCTATAGATACTGCGGATTGGTTTGCGCCCCCTACCACTTGATGGTTTGTGACAGGCTCCAACCACAGATTTCACGTGGGTTTGTTAATCAGTTAGATACCGCGCGACGGTTTATTTGGAACGAGGTTACAATTGCGTGATTTTTCTGTGGATATATACAGTATTAGACTTTATTGTTGAGGGGTATTTTTATGGTTTTTGTTGGAATTGATGTATCAAAGGATAAGCACGATTGTTTTATTACAAATTCAGATGGAGAGATTTTATTTAAATCTTTCACTATCGCTAACAATCGCGAAGGGTTTGAAACCTTGCTTCAAAAAATCAGATCGGTATCAGTTGATTTAACTAAAGTAAAAGTAGGACTGGAAGCCACAGGACACTACTGCTACAATCTTTTGGGTTTTCTTCTTGATAACGGTTTGCCCACCTTTGTCATCAATCCGTTACATACCAGTCTTTACAGAAAAAGTCTAAGCCTTAGAAAGACGAAAACGGATAAAGTTGATGCCCATGTAATTGCTTCTATGCTTATGTCTGACGTGAACTTGAAGTCCTACTCAACTGCATTATATCACAACGAAGAACTAAAGTCACTATGTCGTTATCGTTTTGATAAAATTAAGGAAAGAGCAAAATTAAAAACGTCCGTCTCAAGACTTGTTTGTATCATATTTCCCGAACTGGAGAAGCTTGTTGCGAAGCTTCATTCAGCGTCCGTTTACGCTTTGCTCTTTGAATTTCCAAGTACTTCGGCGATTGCCTCTGCCCACATTACCAGACTCACAAATCTTCTTTCAGAAAGTTCAAAAGGCAGATACGGGAAAGATACTGCTGTTGCATTTCGTGATGCTGCTCGAAGATCCATCGGAGCATATATGCCTGCAAAATCTTTAGAATTAAAGCACACTATAAAGCTCATTCGTGAATTAGATGCAGAAATTGACGAAATCGAAAAGGAAATCAAAGTCATTATGGATGATATACAATCGCCTATTATGACCATTCCGGGCATAAGTTACAATATGGGTGCTATGATTATTGCTGAAATCGGTGATTTTAGTCGCTTTGACTCTCCGGATAAAATCCTTGCTTATGCAGGAATGTCCCCTTCGACATATCAATCAGGACAATTAGACAACTGTTATGCCCATATGGAAAAAAGAGGCTCTAAATACCTTCGCTACGCTCTTTATAACGCAACTAAATACGTTTGCCTTTGGGATAAGTCCTTTGGTTCATATCTTACTAAGAAAAGGGCAGAAGGAAAGCATTACAATGTTGCTCTGTCCCATGTTACCAAAAAGCTTGTGAGAACAATCTACTCAATGGAAAAAAGCGGGCAAACATATATTAAAACCGCTTGATTTTCTATAACCACCCTCTTTTTTGAGCACCTGCGAAGATGCTCTGTTTTGTCATGCCATTTTGAGTATCAAATAATGTCGAAATTCGTTTCTACCCTTTTAATCAAATTTACACTTGACTTTTAATAGTTAGTCTGTCACGTCCTTCCTGTCACATCCTCCCTGTCACATCCTCCCTGTCACGCTCTACAAAAACAAAATGTATATGCACCTTTGAGGCAAATAATACATAGTATGTTATCAAAACCAAAATTCTTAAAGGCGGTAATTGATTATGAAAATTGTTGTTGTGAAGGCATCGAAACCCGTAAGTTGCGTATTGAGACTTGTTTTCGGCATAAAAAGAGATAATTAAGCGTATTAGTTAGTCAGGAACGATTTTTCAAAGGGCGGTTAGCGGTGAAAAAATACAAATTGCTTG
>JAZQBQ010000085.1:0-3932 GCA_045545755.1 Congzhengia sp.
AGTTCCCACAGCTGCATCAAAGGTTTATACAGGAAGCACACTTAAGGCAGATATTTCCGAAACGGCAGACTATACCGTTACAACAAACAACGGAGGAATTACCGTCGGTCAGTATGATGTTGTACTTAACTTAAAGGACAGTGCAAATTACAAGTGGTCTGACGGTACGGAAACTGCGGCAAAGACGATTAAGTTTGAAATTAAAAAAGCAACTGAAAATGCAATAAAAGGTCTTGCTATTGAGGACTGGACGTATGGCGAAAGTCCGAAAACGCCTTCTGCTTCTGCAACCTTCGGTACACCTGCCTTTACCTATGAAGGAACGGGTGAAACAAATTATGCAGAAAGCACAACACCTCCGAGCAATGCAGGTACATACAAGGTTATTGCAAAAGTAGCAGATACAGCAAACTTTGTGAGTGCAAGTTATGAAATGGAATTTGCAATCGCAAAAGCAACACCGAACGTTTCTGCACCTACCGCAAAGACAGGTCTTGTATATAACGGAGCAGATAAGGAACTTATAAGTGCCGGAACGACCAGTGGCGGCGAAATGCAGTACAGTCTTGACAATAGCACTTGGACAACAGAAATTCCGCAAGGTAATTCAGCAGTCTCTTATACAGTTTACTATAAGGTTGTCGGAGGAACAAATTACAACGACAATGCAGGCGGAACTGTTCAGGTAACGATTGCAAAGGCTCAGATTGCCAAACCCTCTGCCGACAGCAGAACATTTACCTATACAGGCAATGAACAAACCTATAATGTAACTGCAAGCGATTACTATACAGTGAACGGTACTACAAGAACAGACGCAGGCAGTCAGAATGTAACCGTTGCACTCAAAGACAAAAATAATTATGAATGGGCAGACGGAACAACTGATGATATAACCTTTACTTTTAACATCGGCAAGGCTGACGCAGAAATTACAATTAACGGTGATACCTCTATTGTAAAAACTTACGGAGATATTTGGGAATTGCCGACTGCTTCAAGTACATTCGGTACTGTAACAAAAAATAAAACCGAAGCAGATTTGAAAAATGCCGGCACATATACAGTTACTTACTCCGTTGCAGAAACAGAAAATTATAAACAAGATACAAAGACGGTAAGCGTTACGGTAAATCCGTTGCCCGTCAACATTACTTGGGAAAATACAGAAAGTCTTGTTTATGACGGAAATGAAAAAACAATCAATCCTATTGTTGCAAATAAGGTTTCAGGTGATACCTTCAATTTCGCATTTGACGGGACATCAACCTTGACTGCGACGGAAAAAGGAACTTATACCGCAACGGTTACAGATGTTGGAAATGCTAACTATACTCTTACAGGCGGAATAAATCTTACAAAAACTTGGGCGATTGCGGAAGCTGCCAACGAATGGACAACACCGCTTTCAATAACAGGCTGGATTTACGGCGGAACTGCAAATGAGCCGACAGCGGCAGCAAAGTTTGGAACTCCTGTATATACATACGCAAACAGCGTTGACGGAGCATATACATCTGATGTTCCGACTTCGGCGGGTACTTGGTATGTCAAAGCTACAGTTGCAGGTGCAACAAGCTATGCGGAAATTTCCGACACGAAAGAATTTGTAATAACAGAAAAAGAATTAAATGCAGACAGCATTACTGCTATCGGGGACGTAACCTTTACAGGTGAGGAAATTAAGCCTGCTGTCGAGGTTCGTGACGGTAATACCATTCTTGTTTTGGGTACTGATTATGAGGTAGCATATCAGGATAACACAAATGCAGGAACGGCGAAAGTAATTATAACCTTTAAGGGCAACTATAAGGGTACACCGGAAAAGAGCTTTACAATTCTTCCGAAAAAAATTAATCCGTCAATTACCCTTGCGGCTCCTGTTTCCAATGAAACGCCGGTAACAAGCATTGAAACAGAAGAATACACGGCAATGGTTGTTTGGTCTCCGACTGTTACTGACAAGTTTGCATACAGTACAGAATACACAGCGACAGTAACAATTACGCCAAAAGCAAACTACACCGTAACGGGTATTACAGAAAATGAATACACCATTGAGGGAGCAACCGTTACAAACGCAGCCGATTCAGGTAATATCACGGCAGTATTTGCAAAAACAGGCTCAAGACCTTCAAGCGGCGGTGTAAGCAAGTACACAGTTAAGTTTGAAACAAACGGCGGAACTACCGTTGCAAATAAGTCTGTTACAAGAAATGCGCTCCTTGCAGAGCCGACAGCACCTACAAAAGACGGTTACACATTTGACGGTTGGTACACAGATAAGGAACTTGCAACCGCTTACGATTTCGATACAAAGGTAACAAAGAGCTTTACACTTTATGCAAAGTGGACTGAAATCGAAAAAGAGCCTGAAGATACAGACGTACATAACTGTCCGTCAAAAGAATTTACTGACCTTGATGTAACAGCTTGGTATCACTTCGACACCGACTATGTAATCGAAAATGGTATCTTCAAGGGTGTAACCGAAACAACATTTGCACCTGATGACAAGCTCACAAGAGCAATGCTCGTTACAGTCCTTTATCGTGTAGAGGGCGAGCCTGCAACAAACAGAAGCATACCTTTTGCAGATGTTGATATGGGAGCATATTATGCGAATGCAGTTATCTGGGGACAGCAGAACGGAATCATCAAAGGTTATTCCGAAACAGAGTTTGGTCCCGATGATAAGATTACCCGTGAACAGATTGCGGCAATTATGCACAGATACGCACAGTACAAGGGCTATGATGTCAGCATAGGAGAAAACACAAATATCCTCTCTTATGACGATTTTGACAGCATTTCCGAGTATGCAATACCTTCTATGCAGTGGGCAGTTGGCAGTGGCTTGATAAAGGGTAAATCAGAAAGCACCCTCAATCCGCTTGACAATGCTACAAGAGCAGAAATCGCAGCAATCCTTCATAGATTTATTGAAGCTAATAAGTAAATAGCTCAAAACTTACAAGGGCATACCGCTGATGATAAGGGGTATGCCCTAATTTTATAATGTGATGTTTAGTTCTTATTTTCCACGGATATGCTGTCTCTATTCTTAAAGAAAACCACACACTTTTTATCGCATGAAACCTCAACTCTTTCAACCAAAGTTATCCAAAGCTCCTCATCAAATGCTGTTATGGATTCAGGCTTATTTCGTAATGTTTCAATGAAAATTTGTATCACACGCCCTTTGTTGATTCGTTCGGCTTTTTCCAAGGATGCCTCGTTTAACCTTTTTTCTGCCTTTTCGTATCTGCGTACAAGACCGTTATACTTTTTTGTGTATTCCTCTTGCGACTGCTTTTTCTTCGCATTCTCTATTACGCACTGGCTGACAAGTTCAGAAATAACCGTCAGCTCCTCTGCAAAATTCTCAATCTCTGCATCAAGTTCTGTATGGAGGAAAAAACATCACTTGCAAAACCTTTGTGGCTTACTCATATGTTAAGTGATTATGATATAAAACGAAAACGTTTTTCAAAATATGGGACAGAATTTAAAAGTATGATAAATCACAGAAATGCAAGCGAATATATGGATGTGGTTTAAGAAACGAGAGGTAAAATAATGGATGAACTTTTTAACAGCATTTTAGTTGACAGCTCAACAGAGTTAACCGTCAGTAAAAGCAAAAGATGTTTTGCACATGGAAGCATCAACGATATTCGAACCCCCGTTGGAATTCCAAGTGCTTTGTGATATGTTTTTTAATTATATCCTTATAGTTATAAGCAAAAATGACCTACAAAAAAGAAAAGTCTCACCGTGAAACTTTTCTTCGAGAGCAAATGCACCGCTTATAATCATTGTATCAAAATTGACCGTCTTTGCCAACAAAAAAGGACTGCTTTGGCAGTCTTTTTTTGTTGCCTGTGTAGGGATTTGAACCCGAGAAGAGGGTGCGTCGGAGCAGCCGCAAG
>JAZQBQ010000086.1:0-2145 GCA_045545755.1 Congzhengia sp.
GTTATATACTTGTACATATACAGGCACAGAGCGTGTGGCGGTGTTTTGCGAACGGAAGGATAACAGTAATGGAGTTGAAAATTAGTAACTGAGGTTATTGAGTAAAAGTGTTTAAGTTCATAGTAAAAAAACAGAAAAAGAATAAATCAAAATATATAGTCTCAAAAGCAAATATGCCAGAATACTGTGTGCTCTGCGGATGTGAAACAGAGTATACAAGAGAAACACCCATTGAACAGCGTCGGTTTATGTAGCGGCGGTAGGGCAGTTGTGTGGAAAATGTTATTTGGAAACCATAGATGTCAGTGAGATAATTCGATAACTACATATCTGATCTTCCGGCAATTCAAGTTGTTAATAGGCATCTAAACAAGAGTTGATCCGTCACATCACTGAAATAAAACACTCTCTTCTTGCACAATTTCCTACGTCCAAAATCTGCACCGCCATAAACCTGCTAAGAAAAGTCAATAGTTTTTTCGAAAAAAATTGAGAAAATTTTGAGGTAATAAGAGAAGCACCAAAAGGGCGAAAAGGTATGAAAATTTTCGCCCGAGAGGTATTAGATTGTGTGTATTTAAGCTTCTAATTCGCGGTAAAGCTCGGTGACCTTACCATAGTAAATACGAAGAAATTTGTTAATACCAGCGACCAAGGATTCCTTGCCACATTTGCCTTCAGAACGCTTCTTCTCAATGAACTCATACACAGGGTCGCCTTCGGGTTTGTGCTGTATGTAACTTAGACAAACCTCAAATATAACCTTTCGCAGATACTTGTTGCCGCGTTTAGTAATATGACGCTCCGTCGCATTATACGAGCCGGATTGGTAAGGCGGTGCGTCAATACCGGCGTAGGCAATAAGAGAGTGCTTGTTGTGAAATCTTCTGACATCACCAATCTCCGCAATTATCCTCGGTGTTAACCCCTCGCCTATACACTTCATCTCGGAAATTAAAGAATATTCAGGAAGGGTCTTGCCAATCTCGTTCATTTGTGCTAAAATAATGTCACGGGAGTTTTCAAGCTCGTTGACTCTCCGTAAAGCTTCCAAAACAACAATTTTTGTAGTTGGTGTGTGAGGAAGGACAGGGATGCCGTTTTGAACAAGGGAGAAGATCTTCTTCGCCTGACGTTCGTGATCTACACGGTATCCCTGTTTTTGTGACCACTTGCAGAAATCCCGAACAAAGCGAGCTTCACCCATAGAGTCTATCTGCTGAAAATGCACGTATTTCTTTACGAATTCTGTTAGTTTAGAGCCTCGATCGTCTCTGATGATCGAAGTAATACCCGGCATGACCTGATCGAGCAGATTTCCGAAATTGAGCTTTGCCTTGATCAGAAGATTTATTACGTTGTGGTATTGTCTGGATAACAGAAGCAATTCTCTGTAGGTGTCCTCGCTGCTTTGTATGGGAATGAGCTCGTGCCAATAGGTAAGACCGTAGGATGCGATATGTATGGCATCTATGCGGTCGTTTTTTACTTTTCTGATGTTTTGGGAACAAAACCTCTTCATTTTCAGAGGATTAATTGCTGAAACAAAAATGCCGTGCTCAACAAGAACTTTCACCACAGACCAATGGTAATAACCCGTGTTCTCAAGCACGACGCGAACCTCTTCTCCATAAGAATTGATTCGGTCTGCGAGCACTCCCAGCTCATCTTTCGTGTGTGCAACCTCGAACGGCGTGACCAACACCTCGCCGCCCGGTTTGAAAAAGCACACGGTGCTTTTTCCTTTTGAAACATCGATTCCAACGCTGATCATAAAAATCCTTTCTTTTTGTTTTTTCGTAACGTTTCCACCAAGCTTATTACGACTCATCTTTGGCTCGTGACGCGAACGCGATTTTTTGCTGGTTGGGGTACCCCAACCAGCAAAAAACGGAACAACCTGCTTAATCGAATCTCTATAACAAGAAGGTGGGTGACTGTTTAATGCCCGAACGCGTAGTTCATCAAAGAACCGTCAGCCCGTTACCTCCTTATTATAACAAAAATAAGCATAGCTGGCTATACCGATTTACTCAGTATAGGGCTACGCTTATATTGTACCAAGCAAAGAAGAAGCCCCGCACGAGGCGGGGCGAGATATCAATTATTTACGAGTTGTTGAAAATCGCTGCGTTCTCTGATTAC
>JAZQBQ010000087.1:0-3098 GCA_045545755.1 Congzhengia sp.
CGGGTAGCAAGAATAATTAAGCAAAAATAAACAGCCGCGCGTGAGCGGCTGCTTGAAAATGTAATGCGTTGTCAAACATTCGATACCCCCAGCTGCAGGGGGTTAGCCTGTAATTGCGCCTTCAAGGCGCTGTGCAAACCAACCGATAGGGTGGACTTCGTAAGGAAGTTACACCCTAACGGGCGACTCTTGTAAAATCTAATGTATTTAACTACGGCACGGCTTTATGCTATGCCGTAGTTTTTTTGTTATGCAGACTTTTGTCTGCGCTGTTTCATTTTGCCTTGGAAGCCTTTTTCAAATTCTTCGGGTGTCTGCATTTTGATGATGCCAACGCCTTTGTAGTGAATGTCTATCAGCTGATACCGTTTGCCGTCGAGATAGTGTGGTGATGATACGACTATCTTTTCGATAAACTCATTGACTAGTTCCGATGTCAGCTCAGTCGGGCTAGTGACCTGCTTAACTTTCGCTATGAATTTCTGCAAGTTATCGGTCTTGTCAGTCTCGGCTGACAGATAGGCTTCAAGCTCAGGTATTTTCGCCTTAAGCTCCTGTTGCTCAGTTTCATACCGCTTACTGAACATTTCAAATCGTTCATCGGAAATTTTCTTCGACACATTATCTTCATAGATTTTTAAGATGAGGTCATCAATTTCTGAGATTCGCTTTTTGATTTTGTCCAGTTCCCGACGCTTGACAGCCAACTCCTTGCGCTTTTCCTCAGTATAGCAATCCATTTGCTTTCGGGCAAACTCTTTCTCGTAGGCTTGAATATTCAGAAACACTCTCTGCATATTTTCGAGTACAAGTTTGTAGATTACCTTTTCCCTGATGTAATGCGCAGAACACACATCGGAGTTTTTGCGATAAGATGAACAGAAGAAGTACGCCTGACTTTCCTTGTAGTTGTTGGTTGCGCTGTAATATAGCTTTTCGCCACAGTCAGCACAATATACAATTCCTGAGAAAATGCTTAGTTTTCCTGTTCGAGTTGGTCTGCGTCTATGATTTCGTAACTCTTGAACAATAGCATAGGTTTCTCTGTCGATGATTGCCAGGTGTGTGTTCTCAAAGATAACCCATTCATCTTGTGGTCGTTCAAGCTTTTTCTTTTGTTTAAACGACTTTCGTTTAGTACGAAAGTTCACAGTATCGCCACAGTATTCCTGTCTACTTAATATCTTAGCAACTGTTGAATCATGCCAATGATATTGTGTAGCGGGATTGCTGATTGGAATTCCCTTACGATTCTCATAATAGGCTGATGGAGTTAATGTCTTATCATCCTTTAGTACATTCGCAATCTGTGTAGGACCCAGTCCGGAAACGCACATCTTAAATATACGCCTGACAACTTCGGCGGCCGATTCATCTATGATCCATTCGTCTTTGTTGTCGGGATTCTTCATATATCCAAACGGTGGATTGGTCGTCAGCGGTTTACCTGACTTGCCTTTGCTTTGAAACACCCTGCGGACTTTATCGCTGGTATTTTTGGCGTGCCATTCATTGAATAAGTCTTGCATAGGCACAAGGTCGCTGATACCGTTCTTGGTGTCGATGTTATCCATGATGGCGATATAGCGAATGCCCATACGGTCAAATTCTTCTTCCATCAAGGCTCCGACTACTAAGCGATTGCGTCCGAGACGGGAATGGTCTTTGACGATCAGCGTACCGATTTTGCCTTCTTCTCCAAGTTTCATAATCTCATTGAAGGCAGGACGGTCAAAGTTTGTGCCAGACCAACCATCGTCAACAAACAATCTGGTGTTCTTGAAACCGTTTTCAGCGGCATAGCGTTGTAAAATTTCTGTTTGATTTTTAATTGAGCCCGATATGCCTTCATTCTCGTCATCACGGGAAAGTCGGCAGTAGAGGGCTGTGATTTTGTCTTTATCTGACTGTTTACTCATTTTACTCCTTTCCACAGCCGGATATGTATTTGTAGGATAGTCCTATTGTAACATATCTCTCTGCGAAATTCAACACTTTAAAGCGGTAAATTATACATCATTTGATGTGATCCTTTTAACCGTGTCATAAATAGTTGAATCGGCATTTTCATTGAAGTTGGTACGCACTGTATAGATTGTGTTGTCAATTTCCTGCGTGTATTTTAACGGCTTGACATACATACCTCTGCTATACCAAGCCATCCGTTCCTCCGGAGTCATCTTGTCAAGCTCGTTATATATCCTGTCAAGCATGTCATCTAATTCCGTGCGATTATTTAACTCGTTACCTTGATCATCATAGTACTTCATAAGTATTTTACCTTCTTTCTTAATAAACGGGTTTAGGGTGTCCCTATTGTTCTGAACTGTTTTTGCACGGCAGGAGTAAAAACAGTCTGCTTGTTTAGATGTGACATGGCAACAAATATATTTACAATTACTGTCAACACATCTGTCATACAATTGTAAAATCAAGACTGCTTTTTGTTATAAAGCTCAATGATCCTTCTTCGGTTAGTACGGCGAAAATTCACATCAATGCCGCTACTGCAATACAACTCAAAAGAAAACTTATTGAGTAGTTTAGTAACTGTATTCGGCGGTGTAGTCGTATCGTTCATTTCGGTAAGTAAATCTGTTGCTGTTCCCATCCAATAGTGCTTACCGACCATAAATGCTCTTAACCTTCCGAAAAAAGGATGATTCTCTGTAAGTTTCGGATAACCCTCGCGGTTGGCTTTGCCCAGTGTCATAGCAACAATTAGTTGTCCTTTAGTCATATGATTTCCTTTCCGTCACTGACAATAGTGAGTGTTTTGTGTTCGGTTTTCAATTATTTAAACACAACAAAAAGCCAAGTTATAATAAGGCTCATTCTCATACGAAAAAGGGTAAACTATCCCCTTGGTGTAAGAAGCCTTATATAACTTGACTTTAAATTATTCTATCCTTCTTTTGATAATTCAAAGTGCTTGTTGTAGTGTAAGCAAGATAAATCTTTGCTTATTGCAGCTCTTTAATCTTATGGATTATTCAGTTGTGGGTGTACGTTCTGTGTACAGTTATTATTATAAATGGTGACAGTTTAGTTGTCAATTAAAATCGTTCGACATATTGCGACGACGAGTTGATGTCACG
>JAZQBQ010000088.1:0-17707 GCA_045545755.1 Congzhengia sp.
TATCTACGGCGTAATCGATTACTACAAAGAAATCGGAAAATTAAACTAAGACATTCAAGAAATCCGTAGCGTTTGCTACGGATTTCTTTAACCGGGGAGAAAGCTATGAAAAAAATAATTTCTATAATTTTAGTAGTGGTGCTTATGCTTATGCCCGTTGGCGTCAGCGGTGCGGGCGCTACAAATACGATGTTTGAAGCTTTGGCGGAGTATTCTGTTGCGGAGCGTGCACAGTACATTGCTATGTTGAGACCATTTCTGACTACAGATGCGGGAATTGCGGCAGGTATTGACAACGTAAATTCAGGTCTGTTTGAGTCAATGCTGGGTGTTACAATGACAGATAAAGAAAAAGATGCAGCTATACGACTATTCAAAAGCTTTGGTTGTATAGACGAAAACACCGGTATAAGACTGAAATATGCAGATATCTTTCAGAATAAAGTGCCCACAAGCATCAGCAATTCCACGGCTTACGGCATTGACAAAATGACAAATGTTTTATATGACCAATCCCCAGCCGCAAAGACAGTTTTGGCAGATGACGGATATACCGCTGCAGTTATTGCAAATATTTTAAAAATCGTTGCCGAGGTAAACGGCGGAGCGCTGATTAACTATCAGAACGGCATATTTACAGTAGCTAATGTAAATGCTGAGTTTGCTGCTGATTTTAACCAAGTTTGGGTAGGCTATGTAAGCGATGAGGGCAAGGCAGTTACTGCCTTTGGACTTGCTGAAGGTATGGTTAATTTCTTAAACTGGATTCCCGACAGCGACAGGCTGTTTGCAGCAAAGGCGCTTGCCGATATAGGCGTGTGCAGGGTTGTGGGCGAGGGCACAGCATCCCCCACAACATCAGTTCAGGATACTGAATATTACACAGTTATAACAAGTATGTCAGGTGTTGCAAACAGTATCTTTGACGGCTCGGTGGTAATAAAGACCAAAGAAAACATTCCGCCTGTTATTGATGTAACTGTAAAATCTGATAATTCTATGATTTACAAGCTGGTAGGCGCAAGCATCTTGCAGGGTGTTACGTACTCTGTTCCTGTGCAAAACGGCCTCAAAGCCGCCCTTGAGCCCAACACAGTTTACGTTATTAAAACTGCACCTTACCCATTCATTGACTCTCAGGGCTGGGGCAAGAGCTACATTGCAGCGCTCTACGCGCGAGGCATTATAAACGGCAAGTCGGAGTCAGAGTTTATGCCCGACGCTCCCATTACTCGTGAGGAATTTGTGAAGCTTGTGGTTGAGCTATTCGGACTTACAGACGACAATGCAAAGACGGATTTTACGGACGTTAGTGAGGGTGCTTGGTACTATAAATATGTAGCATCAGCGGCAAAATCGGGCATCATCGGCGGTATCGGTGACGGCAAATTCGGCACAGGTGCTCCCATTACCCGTCAGGATATGGCAAAGATTATTAACACTGTGCTTATATCACGAGGAATTGAGCTACCCACAGGGGGTGCTGCAGGCTTTAAGGATGACGCTGCTATCGCAGACTATGCAAAGCAGCATGTTTATGCAATTTCCGGTCATATTATCTCAGGCGACGACTTAGGAAATTTCAATCCCACCAAAAACGCTACCCGTCAGGAGGCAGCGAAAATGGTTTACGGAATGCTGGATATTTATTTAAAAAGCATAAGTGGCTAAATAGACAAACAAAAAGCGCCAATGCGCCTGCAAATTGGGCAGTTTGATGCTTTTTGTTATTCTTTCACAAAATAAATAAATTATTTTTGGTTAAAAATAACCTAACAATCCTATTACAATTGTGTTATAATACGTTATGATAACAATAATATTGAATTATTTTGGAGGTAATTAAAAAATGGCAGAACTTAAGCTCAACGGCGTATACAAACGATATCCCGGCGGCGTAACCGCTGTTAGTGATTTTAACTTAGATATCGCCGACAAGGAGTTTATCGTACTTGTAGGTCCTTCAGGTTGTGGTAAATCTACAACACTCAGAATGATTGCAGGTTTGGAGGAAATTTCTGACGGCGAATTGTGGATTGGCGACAAAATTGTTAATGATACACCCCCGAAGGACAGAGATATTGCGATGGTTTTCCAGAACTACGCCCTCTATCCTCATATGACAGTATTTGACAACATGGCATTCGGTCTTAAGCTTCGTAAGGTTCCTAAGGCTGAAATCAAAGAAAAGGTTACAGAAGCTGCTCGTATCTTAGACATCGAGCACCTCCTTGACAGAAAGCCTAAGGCGCTCTCTGGTGGTCAGAGACAGCGTGTAGCCCTCGGTCGTGCTATCGTTCGTAATCCTAAGGTATTCTTAATGGACGAACCTCTTTCTAACCTTGACGCTAAGCTCCGTGGCCAGATGAGAACAGAAATCAGTAAGTTACATAATAAATTACAGACAACATTTATCTACGTTACACATGACCAGACAGAAGCTATGACAATGGGTACACGTATCGTTGTTATGAAGGACGGTATCATTCAGCAGATTGCTGCTCCCCAGACACTTTACGATCATCCTGTTAATATGTTCGTTGGCGGCTTCATTGGTAGCCCCACAATGGACTTTGTTGACGGTACAGTTGAGAAGAAAGACGACGGTATCTGGTTCAAATTTGGTAACGCATCTGTTAAAGTTCCCGAAGGCAGATCAGCAGCACTGGTTGATGGCGATTATATCGGCAAGACAGTTACAATGGGTGTAAGAGCAGAGCATATCCACGACGAAGAAATGTATATGGCGTCTTCTCCTAACAGTGTTGTAGAAGCCTTGGTAGAAGTTGTAGAACTTATGGGTTCTGAGACACTTCTTTACTTAAATATCGAAGGTTCTTCATTCATTGCAAGGGTTGACCCCCGCTCAACAGCAAAGGTTGGCGACAAGATTAAGGTTGCATTTGATATGAACAGAATTCACCTCTTTGATAAAGAAACAGAATTATCAATCTTAGGTTAATCGCCGGTAAAAAGAGCGCGTAACCGTTCAAAACAATAGTTTATATATTGTAAATTAATGAAGGCACTCCGTAAGGAGTGCCTTTTGAATTGATGTTTTGAACTCAAACGAATGTCACCTCTCGTCGTACTAAGGTACGACGAGAGGTGACATTCGTTTGTTACGCATCCCTTTTTCCTCGGCGATAAAATACAATGCAAAGAACCCTGCGAATTTCCAAATAAGAAGTTCTCGAAAGAGAGCCTCTATTTTCTTACCAACGTTATTTTCTTTCCTTTGGAAACAATTATTCCCTTCTCATTTAACCGCTTAATTTCTCTTTGCATTGCACTTCTGTCAATGCTTAAGTAATCTGCCAGTGCTGACAGGCTCATGGGCAGCAAGAACGAAAAATCGTTGTTTTGGGTTGCCTGGTGCTCAAAGTAGGACAAAAGCTTTTCCCGTATGGTGCGCTTTGTGAGCACCTCTATATGTTGTGACTGGCTGAGCACCTTTGCAGAAACCATAGAGAATAGATTATCTAAAAGCAACATATGACATTTGCAGACATTTTCACAGGGAGTTATGGCATTATGATAGCGGAAAGAAATTATTGCACAAGGAGTAGTGGCACAAACGCTGAACTCATCGCTGCCTGTGGGGCTAAAAAACATATCTCCGAAAACTGAGTCGGCAGAAAAACGCTCTAAGATTGTCTTGTTGCCGTCATAATCGTAGGTAACAAGCTCTGCCGTCCCTGACAGCACAACATATATGCATTCGGGCGATTCCTTATATGACATTATTGTTTCATTTGTGTTACAGTTTTTGAATTTTGCACCCAAACATCTGACCATTTTTTGGACCTCTGAGCCCTCAAAACCGCTAAATAAAGCCGAATTTTGCATTTTTTATTACCCCTTTATCTTGTGTTTAAATATTTCAAACTTCCCTATATTTAGTATTATAGCACTTTTTTGTTGCAAATGCAACTTTTTTTTGAAAGTATTTGTTGTATAATAGAAATCGTTGAAAAGAAAGAGAAGGAGTGAGTGAAAAATGTTAGTTATTAAAAGAGACGGAACCACAGTTGAATACGACAGACACAAGATAGAAGTGGCCATCGAAAAAGCTAACAATGAAGTGCCACCGACTGAGCGTGTGGAAAAGAGCGAGGTGGAGGAAATTCTTGATTTTATCGAATCAAGAAAAGCCCCCAGAATATTAGTAGAGGATATCCAAGACATTATCGAGCAGAAATTAATGGAGCTTGATAAGTTCGTTCTGGCAAAAACATATATTGTTTACCGTTACAATAGAGCCTTGGTGCGTAAGGCTAACACAACAGACGAATCAATTCTTAGCCTTATTAAGAATGCCAACAAGGACGTTATGGAGGAAAACTCCAACAAAAACGCGGTTGCAGCGGCAACTCAGCGTGATTTAATAGCAGGAGAGGTGTCAAAAGACTTAACAAAGAGAATACTGCTTCCTGAAAAAATCTCACAGGCTCATGAGGACGGCGTGCTTCACTTCCACGATGCGGACTATTTTGTGCAGCCTATTTTTAACTGCTGTTTAATAAACATCGGTGATATGCTAGACAAAGGCACAGTTATGAACGGCAAGTTGATCGAGCCTCCCAAGAGCTTCCAGGTTGCTTGTACTATCGTGACACAGATTATTGCATCAGTGGCTAGTAGCCAGTACGGCGGCCAGTCTGTTGACATCAAGCACTTAGGCAAATATTTGAGAAAGAGCTACGAAAAGTTTAAGAAAAACATCGAAAATCAGTCAGAGGGCTCAATCCCTGCTGAAATGGTAGAAAAATTGGCTCGTGAGCGTATGAAGGACGAGTTAAAGGCAGGCGTACAGACAATCCAGTATCAGATAAATACATTGATGACCACAAACGGTCAGTCGCCTTTTGTTACTTTGTTCTTACATATCGATAAGGACGACGAATATGTAGAAGAAAACGCTATGATAGTAGAAGAAATTCTCCGTCAGCGCCTTGAGGGTATCAAAAACGAAGCAGGCGTATATATCACACCTGCATTCCCCAAGCTTGTGTACGTTTTAGACGAGCACAACTGCTTAGCAGGCGGCGAATATGACTACATCACAGAGTTAGCCGTTAAATGCTCAGCAAAGAGAATGTACCCCGACTACATTTCAGCTAAGAAAATGCGCGAAAACTACGAGAGCAATGTATTTTCTCCCATGGGCTGCAGAAGCTTCTTATCTCCCTGGAAGGACGAAGAGGGTAACTACAAGTTTGAGGGTAGATTCAATCAGGGTGTTGTATCAATCAACCTTCCCCAGATTGGTATCGTTGCCCGTGGCAATGAGGACGTGTTCTGGAAAGAGTTAGATTTACGTCTTGAGCTCTGCTTTGAAGCGCTAATGTGCCGCCACCGTGCGTTACTCGGCACAAAGTCAGATGTAAGCCCTGTTCATTGGCAGTATGGTGCAATTGCACGACTTGAAAAAGGTGAAACAATAGATAAATTATTATTTGACGGATATTCTTCAATTTCTTTAGGTTATATCGGTCTTTACGAGGTAACCAAGGCAATGAAGGGCGTATCTCACACAACACCTGAGGGTGCGGAATTTGCGCTCCGTGTTATGAATCACTTGCGTGCTGCAACCGACAGATGGAAGGAAGAAACCAACATCGGCTTTGCGCTTTACGGCACACCTGCAGAGTCACTCTGCTACAGATTTGCACGTATTGACAAGGCAAAATTCGGCAGCATTGAGGATATTACAGACAAGGGTTACTATACAAACTCATACCATGTTGACGTTCGCGAGGATATTGATGCATTCCACAAGTTTGAATTTGAGAGCCAGTTCCAGAAGATTTCATCTGGCGGCGCTATCTCTTACGTTGAAATCCCCAATATGCGTCACAACTTAGAGGGTATCGAAGACGTTGTTAAGTTTATCTACGAAAACATTCAGTACGCTGAATTTAACACAAAATCAGACTACTGTCACGTTTGCGGTTATGACGGCGAAATCGTTATAAACGACAACAACGAGTGGGAATGTCCCGCATGCCACAATCGCGACCACGCAAAGATGAACGTAACAAGAAGAACCTGCGGTTACCTTGGCGAAAACTTCTGGAACGTAGGTAAAACAAAGGAAATCAAGGCAAGAGTATTGCATTTATAAGAGGAAGAAATGAATTATTCAGCTATAAAAAACTGTGACGTTGCAAACGGTCCGGGTGTGAGGGTGTCCCTCTTTGTAAGCGGATGCACACACCATTGCAAGGACTGCTTCAACCAGGAAACCTGGGACTTTAAATTCGGCGAAGAATTTAACGATGAACAGGCAGATAAAATAATTGAATTACTAAAACCAGACTACATCAAAGGCTTTTCGCTCTTGGGCGGAGAGCCCTTTGAACCGTCTAACCAGCGTGTTTTAGTAGGTTTACTAAAAAGAATTAAGGAAACCTATCCCAAAAAGACAATCTGGTGTTACACAGGCTACCTTTTGGACGAGGAGCTGTTATCTGACAGCCGTGCAAGGTGTGAGGTAACAGACGAAATGCTTTCGTACATTGACATTTTGGTTGATGGAGAATTTAAGGCAGATTTAAAGGACTTGCGACTTCGTTTCCGTGGCAGCAGTAACCAAAGAATTATTGATTTAAAGGCGACGCTTGCAGGAGACGAAATAATCTGGTGGAAGGAACTATAAGATGGAAAGAACAACAGTTAAATTCACAAAACTAGATAAAAGCGCATCTGTGCCGGTATATGGAACTCCCTTTGCAGCCGGTGCAGACTTACGCGCGCTTTTAGATGAAAATATAAAGATTGAACCGGGCGAAACTGTGTTTGTACACACAGGAATAGCTACAGAAATCCCCGAGGGTTTGGTTGGGCTTATCTATGCGCGTAGCGGTCTTGCGTGTAAACGAGGTCTTGCACCTGCCAACTGCGTAGGCGTTATCGACAGCGACTATCGTGGCGAAATTATGGTAGCACTCCACAACTATTCAAACAACACACAGGAAATTGAGCCTAATGAGAGAGTAGCACAGCTTGTGATTGCGCCGTATATCGCGGCAGATTTTGTTGAGGTGGAAAGCCTTGACGATACAGACAGAGGTGTAGGTGGCTTCGGCTCTACGGGAAGAAAATAGAATAAAAAAGAACTCAGCCGTGGCTGAGTTCTTTTTTTGTTCTTTTATCTCTTCACTTAAGAAAGATCCTCTACGTATAAAACTCTTTCGCCTGTTGCCTCTGTTTTTGCAGGAGCTGATACAGGTGCAGGTGTCTCAACTTTTCCGTCACGGATGTCAAAGAATTTCTTTGCAACCTGAGGGAAGAGTGCGTAGCTGAGTACATCTTCTTCTGACTTTGCAAAGTCCTTTGTTTCCTCTCTGTACTTATCAAGCTCAGGCTCGATTAAGTCAGCAGGACGGCACTCGATAACTGTGTCGTCGCCGATGGCTTTCTTTCTAACTTCTTCATTTACAGGAGCAGGAAGTCTGCCGTATTCGCCACGGAGTAAACCTTTTGACTCTTTTGTTACCATCTTGTAGCGCTCCCCTGCAAGCACGTTTAATACCGCCTGTGAGCCTACAATCTGTGATGTGGGTGTAACTAAAGGAGGATAACCGAAATCCTCTCGAACTTTCGGCACTTCTGCTAATACCTCGTAGTATTTATCCTCGGCATTCGCCTGCTTTAACTGTGAAATAAGGTTAGACAGCATACCGCCGGGAACCTGATAGAGAAGTGTGTTTGTATCAACATTTAACACCTTGGGGTCTAAATCGCCCTTTTCCTTAAGACGTGCTGCAACATTTCTGAAGTGAACAGCAGCTTCGCTCATTTTCTTAAGGTCTAAGCCTGTGTCACGCTCTGTGCCTGCCAAAGATGCAACTAAACTCTCTGTTGTGGGCTGGCTTGTGCCGTTTGACATAGGAGACAGCGCACAGTCAACAATATCAACGCCCGCCTGAGCAGCCAAGATATATGTCATATCGCCTGTACCTGATGTGTTGTGAGTGTGTAAGTGTATGGGAACCTCTACGTTTTCCTTTAACTTCTTAACTAAGCTGTAAGCATCATAAGGAAGTAGGAGATTTGCCATATCCTTAATACAGATAACGTCAGCACCCATTTTCTCCAATTCACAAGCCATCTTAACAAAGTAATCCTCGTTGTGAACGGGGCTTGTTGTGTATGAAAGGGCAGCTTCTGCTATACCACCGTATTCTTTTACGAACTTGATAGCTGTTTCCATATTTCTTGTATCGTTAAGTGCGTCAAAAATACGAACAACATCAATACCGTTTTCGATAGACTTTTTGCAAAACGCAGCAACAACGTCGTCAGCATAGTGCTTGTAGCCTAAGATGTTCTGTCCACGGAAAAGCATCTGTAATTTTGTTTTGGGCATTGCTGCCTTCAGCGTACGAAGTCTTTCCCAGGGGTCTTCATTTAAGAAACGCATACATGAATCAAATGTGGCGCCGCCCCAGCATTCTAACGACCAGTAGCCGATATCGTCTAATATTTTGCACGCCGGGAGCATTTCTTCTGTTGTCATTCTTGTTGCCGCCTGTGACTGATGGGCATCGCGAAGAATGGTATCTGTAATATATAATTTACTCATTGTTTTCTCCTTTCAAAGAGGGTTAGGCGCTTACGCACCGAAAAGTGCCAGCAATACGCCGGCAGCGATTGCTGAGCCGATAACACCTGCAACGTTGGGGCCCATAGCGTGCATAAGCAGGAAGTTCTTGGGGTTTTCCTTCTGGCCAACTGTCTGTGAAACACGAGCAGCCATAGGAACTGCTGATACGCCTGCTGAACCAATGAGGGGGTTTATCTTGTTCTTTAAGAACAGGTTCATAAATTTAGCTAAGAGGACGCCGCCTGCTGTACCCATACCGAATGCCACAATACCCATTGCAATGATTAAAAGTGTCAAGGGGCTTAAGAAGGTTTCTGCTGTTGCTGTTGCACCTACAGAAATACCTAAGAATATTGTAACGATGTTCATAAGCTCGTTTTGAACTGTTTTTGCAAGTCTTTCGCATACGCCTGATTCTGTCAATAAGTTACCAAGCATCAAGCAGCCAACCAAGGGTGCGGCTGAAGGTACTAACCAAGCAACGAAAATTGTAACAACAATGGGGAATAAAATCTTCTCTGTTTTAGATACCTGACGGAGAGCCTTCATTTCAATCTGTCTTTCCTTCTTTGTTGTCAAGGCCTTCATAATGGGCGGCTGAATAACAGGAACAAGCGCCATATATGAGTACGCCGCAACGGCAATCGGTCCTAAGAAGTTAGGTGCAAGCTTTGATGTAACAAAGATTGCGGTAGGACCGTCAGCACCGCCGATAATACCAACTGATGCTGCAAGCTTTTCTAAAGGTGTGCCTGCCAAAAACTCCTGTAAACCTTCCATACCTAAAATGAGGGGGAACAATTCTCTTACACCCAAGAAGGTTACGAAAATACCTAACTGTGCTGCAGCGCCAAGTAACAAGCTCTTGGGATTGGCAATCAAAGGACCGAAGTCGGTCATAGCGCCTACGCCAACAAAGATTAAACAGGGGTAAATACCCAGCTTAACACCTAAGTACAAAATGTCTATAAGACCTGCTGTAAAGCCCTCTTGTCCAAACATATCCCAATGAACGTGTCCGCCTGCAAAGAGCTCTTCGTGGTATATGCCTGAGCCAACTAAGTTAGTAAGCAGCATACCGAATGCAATAGGTAATAAGAGCAAGGGCTCAAATTTTTTAACAATAGCTAAAAACAGGAGTACGCACGCAATGGCAATCATCAGGAGTGTTTTCCAGTTGTCGCCGAGTGCGAGCATATAAAAACCTGTCTGCTCCAAAAAGTTTAAAATAGCTTCCATTTGTATGTCCTCCGCAATTAATTAGTTGATTGAGCAGAGAACGTCGCCTGACTGAACTGACGCACCTTTTGTTACGTTTACTGCTGCAACTGTGCCACTTACCGGTGCCATAATTTCGTTTTCCATTTTCATAGCTTCTAAAACCATTAAAACGTCGCCTGCTGCCACCTTCTGACCTGCTGCAACTTTTACGTCTAAGATTGTGCCGGGCATGGGGCTTGTAACTGTTTCTCCACCTGCGGGTGCTGCTGCGGGTGCTGCTACGGGAGCTGCAGGAGCTGCTGCTGCCTGTGCGCCATCGATAAGCTCGATTTCTACCATGTACTGTGTGCCGTTTACGTTAACTTTATATGTTTTCATTTTTTTCTTTCCTTTCAAAAATAGTTTATTATAATTTTTTCACAGATTTAATTCTGATGCCTGTAACATCTGTTCCCAAATCCTCTGCTATTGCACAAGCAATCGCTGCTGCAAATTCGCCTTTGTTGGATATTGCCGCCTGAGGCTTGCTAACAGGTGCCGCCTGAGGCTGACCTGTCGGTTCTTCGCTTTTGGCAAAAAGTCTTACCACAGAACTCATAATATAGCAAATTAAAATCAAGCCTATAAGTCCTGCAAAAACTGTGCCTAAGCCGATACCAACAGCTAAACCGTTTGAAATTTCCATACTTGCGTTCTCCCTTCAATAAAATTTTCATCCGCTCTTTATATAGCAGAATTTTTTGCGGTACAACTCTCTTTCCTCCGCAAAAAACAAAATTTCCCATCAATATCATTTTAGCAAATCCCAAAGGAAATATCAACACCTTTTCACATATTTTTGAAAAATTGCCAATTTTTCAAAAAAAATCGCCTTTTTCTATTGTTTTTTTGTGAAAAAAACATTATTATAATAGGTAGAATTAAGATTTTAAGGAGTATTCTTATGGACGTGATTACTCGGATTGAACAAAACTATCCCACGATGAGCAAGAGGCACAAGCTGCTGTCGGATTTTGTGCGTGAAAACTACGATAAGGCTGCATTTATGAATGTTGAGCAGCTTTCTTCTGCCACAGGAGTTTCCGAGGCTACGGTTGTAAGGTTTTCTGCCGAGCTGGGATATGAAAAATTCAACCAGTTTCAAAAGGCGTTACACGACTACGCTATGTCAAACCTGACCTCTGTGCAACGTATGGACAGAGCAAGCTGGCAGTATCAGGATACAGATATTTTAACGTCGGTTTTAGAAACTGATATTGCCAGAATACGGGGAACACTTTCAAGTATTAACCGAAACTCTTTTAACGGCGCAGTTGACGCACTTGCTTCTGCTAAAAATATCTATATTATAGGTCTGCGTGGTTCTTCGTCATTGGCACGCTTTTTGGAGTATTACTTAAATCATATTTTTACAAACGTAAAGCTTGTTAACGGCGCGTCAGTTGGCGATATTTTTGAGCAGATGTTCAGAATCAGTGAGGGCGATGTGCTGATTGCCTTCTCACTGCCCAGATATTCGCTGCGAACAATCCGTGCCGCACGCTTTGCTAAGAAAAACAGTGCCACAATCATCGGCATTACCGATGGGGAAAACTCCCCAATCCTTGAGCTTTGCGATTTTCCGTTAATTGCAAAAACGGCAATGGAGGCATTTGTAGATTCACTTGTTGCTCCTATGTCTTTGATAAATGCTCTTGTGGTGGCTGCAAGCTTGAAGCGCCCCGAGGAGGCAAGCTCATATCTTAATAAATTAGAAAGCATCTGGCATGATAACGAGGTATATAACAATGGCGAATAAGGAAATGACAGTTAACGATTTTGACTATTTTCTCCCTGATGAGTTAATAGCCCAGACGCCTCTTAAAAGCCGCCCTTCATCACGCCTTTTGGTGCTTGATAAGGAAACAGGTAAGGTAGACCACCGTACATTTCGAGATGTGTTGGATTATTTAGATACAGGCGACTGTCTTGTGTTAAACGATACAAAGGTGCTTCCTGCAAGGCTCTTAGGCACAAACGCAACAGGTGCGGCAATCGAATTTTTGCTCCTTTCTCAGCGAGAGGGGGACATCTGGGAAATAATTGTACGCCCCGGCAGAAAGTGTACCCCCGGCAAGGTAATAACCTTTGGCGATGGGGCACTCCGTGGCGAAATTTTAGAGGTTTTGGACAACGGCAACAGAATTGTGAAATTTTCCTATGAGGGAATTTTTAATGAGGTGTTAGACGCTCTTGGTGAAATGCCCCTGCCCCCGTATATCCACGAAAAGCTGACTGACCGTGACCGCTACCAGACTGTGTATGCTAAAAACGAGGGCTCGGCTGCAGCTCCTACTGCAGGACTTCACTTTGATGAGGAATTTTTAGAAAAAATAAAGGAAAAAGGGATAAAGCTGGCTTTTGTTACCTTGCATGTTGGCCTTGGAACCTTCCGCCCCGTAAAGGTGGAAAAAATAACTGATCACGAAATGCACAAAGAAAGCTATGTAGTCTCAAAAGAAACTGCCGAAATTATAAACGAAACCAAAAAAAGCGGCAAAAAAGTAGTCTGTGTAGGCACAACATCAACGAGAGTGATAGAGTCCATCGCAGATGATAACGGATTTATCTCTCCCTGTGCAGGAGAAACGGGAATATTTATTTATCCGGGATATAAATTCCGCTGTTTAGATGCGCTGATTACAAATTTTCACTTGCCAAAGTCAACACTTATTATGCTGGTGTCCGCACTTGCAGGACGTGAAAATGTGCTTAACGCCTACAATGAAGCAGTTGAGGAAAAATACAGATTTTTCAGCTTTGGAGACGCTATGTTGATAAAATAACTTTTGTTATTATCAATAGAGAAAAGATAAAAGAGAAGAGTAACAGTGGCAGTAAAATAACTTCAAGTTATTTTACTGCCACTCTTTCTTTTGAACGGGGATATGGAAAAATACTTCTGAGTCAACCCATATGAAGTACAATAATATCGCAGTTGTCAGTAGAAGTTTAATTTTTTGCAAAAATATATTGACAAACCGCTTATTTTAGGTTAGAATATTAGAGGTGTGAAGAACGAAACCTTTACACCCGACGAAAAAGAGAGGTGATTTTCTTGAAAAAGACAGGTAAAGATTATGAGATGGCTATGCTTTTAGATTTTTACGGGGAACTTTTGACAGAAAAGCAGCGTGAGGCTATGGACCTTTATTACAACGAGGATTTGTCCCTCGCCGAAATCGCAGAACCTTTAAACATTTCCCGTCAGGGCGTGCGTGATTCTATCAAGCGCGGCGAAAAGCAGCTCGAAGAATTGGAAAACACATTAGGTCTTGCTAAGAGATTCAAAGAAATAAAGCAGGAAGTGGTGGACATCAAAGAAATGTTCACAGAGCTCAAAAACTATATCGACACCTACATTCACTCACAGAAGTTATCAGGTGCGGTTAGTGAAATGGCGGAAAAAATTGATGCAATAACAGAAAAACTCTAAGCAAAAGGAGGCAGTTTGATGGCGTTTGAAAACCTATCGGAAAAGTTAGGCGCCGCCCTTAAGAAATTAAGGGGAAAAGGCGTAGTGACAGAAAAAGACATAAAAGAATCAATGCGCGAAATCAAGCTTGCACTCTTAGAAGCTGACGTAAACTACAAGGTAGTAAAAGACTTTGTGGCGCGTGTTTCAGAACGATGTGTCGGCGCTGACGTTTTAGAAAGCTTAACTCCCGGTCAGCAGATTGTAAAGATAGTTAATGATGAGCTTGCAGCCCTAATGGGCAGCGAAAATTCAAGAATAGAATTTGGCAAATCCCCGACAGTAGTACTTATGGCAGGTCTGCAGGGTGCAGGTAAAACCACATTCTGTGCAAAGCTTGCAGGCTTTATGAGAAAGCGCCACAACAAGCGCCCCCTACTCGTTGCTTGTGATATTTACAGACCTGCAGCCATAAAGCAGCTACAGGTTGTAGGTAAGCAGCTTGACATTCCCGTTTTTGAAATGGGAACAGATACAACTGCGGTAAAAATCGCAAAAAGTGCTATTGAGCACGCAAAAGCTCACGGCAATGACTTCGTTATCATAGATACCGCAGGTCGACTTCATATCGACGACGAGCTTATGCAGGAGTTAGAGGATGTCAAGGCAGCAGTAAATCCCGACGAAATCTTGCTTGTAATCGACGCAATGACTGGTCAGGATGCGGTTAACATTGCAGAAAACTTCAATAACCGTCTTGAAATTACAGGCGTTATCGTCACAAAGCTTGACGGCGATACCCGTGGCGGTGCAGCGCTCTCTGTAAAAGCTGTAACAGGCAAGCCCATCAAGTTCTGCGGTGTGGGCGAGAAATTGTCAGATATTGAGGAATTCCATCCTGACAGAATGGCATCAAGAATTTTAGGTGCGGGCGATGTGCTCTCTTTAGTTGAAAAAGCACAGGAAGCCTTTGATGAAAAAGACGCGGCTGCTTTGGAAGAAAAAATCAGGCAAAACACATTTAACCTTGATGATTTTCTAAACCAGATGCAGCAGATGAAGAAGATGGGACCCTTATCATCGCTTATCAAGATGGTGCCGGGCATTGACCACAAGGCATTGGATAATGTAGATATCGACGAGCGCAAGCTTGACCGAGTTGAAGCCATCATCAAGTCTATGACAATGCAAGAACGTGAAAAACCCGAAATCTTAAACGCCAGCCGCAAAAAGCGAATTGCAGCCGGCAGCGGAAATCAGGTTTCAGACGTTAATCTCTTACTAAAGCAGTTTGAACAAATGCAGAAAATGATGAAGCAGCTTGGCGGCGGTCATGTTAAACGCTTTAAGAAGAAAAAGAAAAAAAGATAATTTTAGTTTGTTATTAAATAACATAAATATTTTACTCTTGGAGGTGAAACAAATGGCAGTAAAAATGAGATTAAGAAGAATGGGTGCTAAAAAAGCTCCTTTCTACAGAGTAGTTGTTGCTGACTCTCGTTATCCCAGAGATGGCAGATTCATCGAAGAAATCGGCACATACAATCCTTTAACAAATCCTTCTGAAATCAAAATCGATGCAGAAAAAGCAAAGAAATGGATTGCTAACGGCGCTCAGCCCACAGATACAGTTAAGGTTTTACTTAAGAAAAGCGGTATCACAGAGTAATCCTGCGTTTTGAGTTAGGAGAAAGAAAATGAAAGATTTATTGGCAGTTATTGCAAAAGCTTTGGTTGACGAGCCTGATGCCGTTGAAGTTTCTGAGCGTGAAGGCGAGCGTTCTATCGTTTTAGAGCTCCGCGTGGCAGACGCTGATATGGGCAAGGTTATCGGAAAGCAAGGCAGAATAGCAAAATGCATCAGAACTGTTATGAAGGCTGCAGCAAGTCGCGAAAATAAGCACGTTGTGGTTGAAATAGTTCAGTGATCGGCTGGTAAAAATATTCCAGACCATCAAAAGCAAAATGTTATATTTTGATATTAAATATGAAAGCACACAGCGTTTGCTGTGTGCTTTTGTATTTATGCTTTTGATTACGTCTTTTTTATTGTTTTTTGACATTATTCGCCCTGTGTGATATACTGTTTTTATAAAACTTATGACAGGAAAATGAGTATGAAAAAAACAAAGATTTTTTTGCTTTTGTTAATATTTTTGCTTGGCGGATGCAGAATAAAGCCTGCAGACTCTTCTAAAAAACTAGCTCCCCCAAAAGACGACACCGTAAGAATAACCGTGTCTGCTGTTGGGGACTGCACTTTGGGCACAGATATAAACTACGCGGGAAGCCACAGCTTTGTTTCTGTTTATGATGAATTGGGGGATGATTCGTATTTTTTCAAAAATGTCAAACACATATTTGAAGAAGATGACCTGACCGTAATTAACTTTGAGGGCGCGCTGTCTGAAAACGGCGAAAGAAAAGATAAAGAATATGCCTTCCGCGGAAAACCCGAATACGCAAAAATTCTCACAAAGGGCTTTGTGGACGCGGCAAGTCTTTCAAATAACCATTCTCTCGACTACGGCGATGTGGCTTTTTCGGACACGAAGAAAATCCTCGAAGATAACGGCATTTTGTGGTTTGAGGGCAAAAATTTTGCCATAAAAAACGTCAAAGGCATAAACATCGGACTTATCGGCACGAGCTTTTTGCGCGGAGGTGAAAAAGAGAGTTTTCTTGAAAATCTTGAAAAACTCAAAGCCAAAAACCCCGACATCATTATTGCAAGCTTTCATTGGGGCATAGAAAAAGAAGAATTTCCAGATGATTCGCAACAAAAATACGCCCGACTTGCCATAGACAACGGCGCAGACCTTGTTATTGGTCACCATCCGCATATTCTGCAAGGCATAGAAAAATATAACGGCAAATACATAGTCTACAGTCTTGGGAACTTCTGCTTCGGCGGAAGCCGAAATCCTTCTGATAAGGACACTATGATTTTTCAGCAGACATTTTCGTTTAAAGACGGCGTGTTGCTTAATGAAGACGACGCAGCCATTATTCCTTGCTCTGTATCTTCTATTAAAGAACATAACACCTTCCAGCCCACCCCCCTATCAGGCGACGACTTCGACAGAGTCGCAAACAAAATAATCGAACGTTCTGCTTCCTTTTCGGGAATTGAGGAAATCGGTTTTATACAGAAATAAAAAAGAAGGCTTGCGCCGTCTTTTTCTATTATTTAAGTAAGTTATCTGCCAGCACTTTAAACGCTTCTATTGTTTCGTCGTTCATTGTACTCTTGATTGTGACTGTAGGCTCAATAATTTCGATTTCCTTCATCTGCTCGATAATTGCTTTCATTGTTTTTGCTGCAGTGGGACCCCATGAGCCGTTTTCAACCAACGCAACTTTGCGTTTTTGATAGTTCTTCGCCTTTAAGTGATGCAAAAATTCTTCCATAAACGGGAAAACTCCGCCGTCGTAGCTTGATGCTGCAAACACAACCTTGTCGTATCTGAAAGCGTCCTCTAAGGCTTCTGCCATATCGTCACGGGCAAGGTCTGTTACAACTACCTTTTTTGCGCCTTTTTCTGTCAGGATTTCTGAAAGCTTCTTTGCTGCTTTCATTGTATTTCCGTAAATTGAGGCAACGGCAATTAAAACACCGTCATCTTCAGGAGTGTAGCTGCTCCAGGTGTTGTACTTATCAAGGTAGAAATCAAGATTTTCAGATAAAACAGGTCCGTGCAAAGGACAGATAATCTGAATGTCTAAATCAGCCGCTTTTTTAAGTAACGCCTGCACCTGAGCGCCGTATTTACCCACGATATTGAAGTAATACCTTCTTGCTTCGCAGGTCCAATCTTCTTCTACGTCCAAAGCGCCAAATTTACCGAAACCGTCCGCTGCAAAGAGCACTTTGTCACGGTTATCGTATGCCACCATAACCTCAGGCCAATGCACCATAGGAGCTGTAACGAATGTTAAGGTGTGCGCGCCAAGCTCTAATGTTTCGCCCTCAACTACGCCACGGCAGTTGGAAACGATTGCTTCGCCAAAGAACTGGGGAAGCATAGCTTTAGCTTTCATCGTCATAACTAAAGCCGTTTCAGGGTAAGCATCGCGGAAAACCTTGATACTTCCTGCGTGGTCAGGTTCTAAGTGTGTTACAACAAGGTAGTCGGGAGTTTTTCCGCCCAAAACCTCAGAAAGATTCAAAAGCCACTCGTCTGACTTTCTGATGTCTACCGTGTCCATAACAGCGATTTTTTCGTCTTTTATAACATAAGAGTTGTACGCCATACCATTTGGTACATCATATTGTCCTTCAAAAAGGTCAATGTCGTGGTCATTTACGCCGATGTAATAAATTGTGTCTGTAATTTTTGTGTACATTTTAATTCTCTCCTATTGTAACTTTTCAAAGTCTTGTGCGGGGTGTTTACATAAGGGGCAAATGAAGTCAGGAG
>JAZQBQ010000089.1:0-13772 GCA_045545755.1 Congzhengia sp.
ATAACTCCCGTTAAAAAGTATGAGCCACCCAAGACAGAACAGGCAAAAATCAGCTTCGGGGAAAACACATACAGAGCACCTGGGAAAAAACAAGAGGAGCCAAAGCCCGAAATCAAGGTTGAGGTAAAAGAGGTGCCGAAACCAGTAATCGAGGAAAGAAAAGAGCCTGTTATTGAAGTAAAAGAACCTGAAGTTATCCGCGAAAAGCCTGTATTTAAGGTTTGTGGTCAGGTTTTTAATACCTACATAATAGTTGAAAAAGACGGAAAAATGCTCATGGTTGACCAGCACGCAGCACACGAAAGATTACGCTATGAGAAACTCTTAGCACAGTACAGAGAGCGAAATATCGTAACACAGATTTTGCTTATGCCTGAAATCGTCAAGCTTACGGCCAATGAGTACGCTGTATTTTGTGAAAATGAACAGACGATAAACGATTTAGGCTACATTGCAGCTCCTTACGGTGAGCGTGAAATCATTGTGCGTGAAATTCCTATGGAAGCAGAAGAAACAGACATAGAGGACACAATCTTTGAAATAATTTCAATGTTTTCAAATAATCGCAAAAATATTGATGATGATCTTGCGTCAAAAATGCTTTATCGCATTGCCTGCCGAGGTGCAATCAAGGCAAATAAAGAGTTAAATGACGCTGAGATGGACAAGCTGCTTAATGACATCTTTATGTTAGAAAACATCAACACCTGTCCTCACGGCAGACCCATTACTATAGAATTTACAAAAGATTTTATTGAAAAACAGTTTAGAAGGATAGTTTAAATGAACAAGGTTATTGTAATTGCAGGCCCTACTGCGACAGGAAAAACTGCCCTTTCGGTGCGACTCGCCAAAGAGTTGGGCGGGGAGATTGTTTCTGCTGACTCAATCCAGATTTACAAAAAACTTGATATTGGTTCAGCTAAGCCGAGTATGGAAGAGCGTGAGGGTGTTCCGCACTACCTTATGGATTTTGTCGAGGCGGACGGGGCTTATTCCGTTGCTGATTATGTGAGTGATGCCAAGGAAAGAATAGACGATATTCTATCTCGTGGCAAACTTCCCATAGTTGTCGGCGGCACAGGACTTTACATTTCGTCTTTGGTTGACAATGTGGAGTTTTCGGAATCACGTCAGGATATGTCTGTGCGTACAAGGCTGCAGGAGGAACTTTCACAAATCGGAGCAGACGCAATGCACGCTCGTCTGGCGGCTGTTGACCCTGTATCTGCTGAAAGTATCCACCCCAACAACACAAAGAGGGTAATCAGAGCTTTGGAGATTTTTGAAACCACAGGCAAGACAAGAACAGCTTACGAGTCTGAGTCAAAGCTTATAAAATCCCCTTATGATTTTTGCCTTGTTGCTCTTACTTGTGAGCGAGAAATGCTGTATGACAGGATAAATCGCAGAGTTGACATTATGACAGAGCAGGGGCTTTTTGATGAGGTTGAAGATTTGCTTTGTTGCGGCGTTCCTGCCAACGCTCAGTCAATGCAGGGCATAGGCTACAAAGAGGCTGTTATGGCAGTACGTGGCGAAATTTCAAAAGAAGAAAGCATAGAGCTGATTAAGAAAAACAGCAGAAACTACGCAAAACGCCAGCTGACTTGGTTTAAGCGTGGGGAATATGCTTGGTTTGACTGCTTAGATGAAGAATTATATGATAAAGTACGAGCACACATCGGAGAATTTGGTATATGAAGGATTTGGACGCATACCGCGGCACAGTAGATGAAATTATATATATGAACGAAGATAACGGCTACGCTATCTTTGACCTTGAGGACGCAGATGAGGGTTTAATTACCTGTGTCGGTACGGTGCCTTATATTAAGTGCGGCGAAATTTTGGTTGTATGCGGCAAATGGGTAAACCACCCAAACTACGGACAACAGTTAAAATTAGAATATTTTGAGAGGATTGAACCTGAAACAAAAGACTCAATCCTTACATACCTGTCATCGGGTATAATCAAGGGTATAGGCAAAAAAATGGCTGAAAAAATCGTTGATATGTTCGGTGTAGAAGCGCTGCACGTCATAGCAGACACCCCTGAGCGACTTGCTAAAATCAAGGGAATTTCACGAGAGAGGGCTGCTAAAATCAACGAAAGCTATGTGGCTGTGCAGGACAAAGAGCAGCTTATTATGTTTTTGCAAAAGTTCAACGTTTCTTTGGGTTATGCAATCAAGGTTTATGATATTTTAGGCAAAAACGCCGTGGAAAAAATCAAGGAAAACCCCTATATCCTTTGCGAGCGAGTGCGTGGCATAGGCTTTAAAACGGCAGACAGAGTGGCTGCGATTTCAGGCGGCGACAAGGGAAGTCAGGACAGAATAAAAGCAGGGCTAAAGTATATTTTAACCTATTACGCAGGCAGCGAGGGACATACATATCTTCCTCGTGAGGTGCTGATTTTTTACGCTGTTAAGATGCTTGAAGTTGATGAGCAATCAGCAGAAAACGCTTTGGTAAAATTACTTTCCGAGCACCAACTGATAATGAAAAAAACGATTGAGGGCAAAGACGCTATATTTTTGCCTGCGCTTTTTTCAGCTGAGCAACTAATTGCAACTTGTGTCAAAGAAATAAACGAAGGAATTTCTGATACTGTGTGCAAAAATGCAGATAAAGAAATAGAAAAAATCGAAAAAGAAGAGCAGATTGAGTTAGCAGAAGCCCAGCGCGAAGCGGTGCGCTGTGCGGTATCTTCAGGACTGAGTGTTATTACAGGCGGTCCCGGTACTGGTAAGACAACGACCATTAATTTTATAATTAAGCTTTTTGAAAAGCAGGGTTACAAAATCGCTCTTTGTGCACCAACAGGCAGAGCGGCAAAGAGAATGACAGAACTATGCGGATTTGATGCCAAGACAATTCACCGCCTTTTAGAAATTGACTACCGTGATGACGATGTGCTGCGTGAGTATTCCAGAGGAAACGCAGAGCCCCTGACAGAAGACGTGATAATAGTTGACGAGGTAAGTATGGTCGACGCCATACTTATGGGAGCGCTTATTTCTTCAGTAAAGCACGGCGCAAGAGTTATACTCGTTGGTGACAGCGACCAGCTGCCGTCAGTCGGTGCAGGAAACGTACTGTCCGACATTATCGAAAGCGGTGTTGTGCCTGTAACCCGACTTGACACAGTATTCCGTCAGGCAGAGGAAAGTATGATAGTAGTAAACGCCCACAGAATAAATACAGGCGAATATCCCATACTTAACGCCAAAGACAAGGACTTTTTCTTTATCGAGGCAGAAAATACAGACATAACTTACGAAAAGGTAGTAGACCTTGTATCTCGTCGCCTGCCCACAGCGTACGGACTTGATGCTTTTTGCGATATTCAGGTAATCACTCCTATGAAAAAAACCACCTCAGGCGTGTTCTCGTTAAATGAGGGCTTGCAAAAAACCTTAAACCCCAAGAAAAAAGATACACAAGAGAGAGAATTTCAGACAAGAGTGCTTAGATGTGGCGATAAAATAATGCAGATCAAGAACAACTATGACCTGAAGTGGAAGAAAAAATCAGGCGAAGAAGGTTATGGTGTTTATAACGGCGACATAGGAAGAATTACAGGCGTTAAGACTAATTGCATAACCATAACCTACGATGACGGAAAAATTGTTGACTATGAAATTTCCCAGCTTGAAGAAATTGACCACGCTTACGCTATTACCGTTCACAAGAGTCAGGGCAGCGAGTTCGACACGGTTGTTATGCCCATATTTTGGGGAGTGGACAAGTTATTTACCCGAAACCTTTTGTACACGGCAATAACGAGAGCCAAAAACCGTGTGGTGCTGGTAGGACAGAAAGCAGCGCTGGCTAAAATGGTTGACAATGACTACGAGGCAAACAGATTTTCATATCTTAAGGAGTTACTTGTAAATGAATAATATCCAGTATGACTACATAGAAGAATATATAAATAACACCCACAAAAAAGAAGAAGCTTTTTTTGCTGATTTGAGAAAATATGCAGAGGAAAATCACATCTATATAGTAAAGCCTCAGGTAGAAAAGCTACTTGCAGTTTTAATGTCAATAGTTAAACCAAAGAACATTTTAGAGGTTGGTACCGCTATCGGCTACAGCTCGATGCTTATGCTAAAATATGCAGGCAAATCATCCTGCGTTACCACCATAGAGCGAGATGAGAGCGTGTTGTCACAGGCAAGAGAAAACATCGAAAAAAGAGGCCTGCAGGACAGAATACACACAATCTTCGGCGATGCAACAGAGGTTTTGGAAAGCTTATCTTGCGAGTACGATTTTGCGTTTATTGACGCTGCCAAGGGGCAGTACCGTGACCATTTTGAAAAAAGCTTGAAATTAGTAAAATCAGGTGGCATAATATTAACAGACGATGTTTTGTATTTTGGTATGACCGCAAGCGATGAGCTTGCAACAAAAAAGCACATCACTATCACAAGGAGATTGAGGGAATACTTAGAATTTTTGTGCAGTGACGAGCGATTTGAAACCACCATTTTGCCAATCGGTGACGGTGTGGCAATAACTTATGTAAAGTAAGGAGAAAAAGATGTACGTAATTTTAGGAATTGGCAACCCAGGCAAAAAATACGAGGGCACAAGGCACAATATTGGCTTTATAGCCCTTGATTATATGGGTGCTCACTACGGCATAAAAATAAATAAAATAAAGCACAAAGCCCTGATTGGCGAGGGAAACATTGCAGGGGAAAAGGTTATTTTAGTTAAGCCCCAGACCTATGTAAACCTGTCAGGCGAGAGCCTGCGTGAGGTTTGCACTTTTTATAAAGTGCCCCCTCAAAATGTGATAGTTATCCATGACGATGTGAGCTTGGATTGCGGCAAGGTGCGTATTCGTGCAAAAGGCTCAGCCGGCGGTCACAATGGCTTAAAGTCTATTATTTTAAACCTAAATAGCGACGAATTTATAAGAATAAAAATGGGCGTGGGCGCAGCACCTACACACTACGATTTGGCTGACTGGGTGTTGGGCAAATTTTCAAAAGAAGAAATTACCAATATGTCTCGTGCAGTAGACGCTATGGTAGAAGAAGCCGTGCCTATGATTATAAAAAGTGGAGTAGAATCTGCTATGAACAGCTTTAACGCGAAGGTGTATTGATGTTACTTTTAAAAACGGCAAAAGAACTTTCAGCCTACAACCAAATAAAGAAATTAACAGGCAAAGGTGCAAAGAATGTAGTAGGGCTTACCCGCCCTGCAAAAGCACATTTTGCCGCTTGCGCTTGCCAAGATTTAGATGTTCAGGGCGTATATGTGGCAGATAGTGACTACGAAGCAAAGCGTGTTGCCGACGAACTTATGTACTACCTTGGGGACAGTATTTATTACTATCCATCAAAGGAGCTTGAATTTTATAAAGCGGATGCCAAGAGTAACGAGCTTTTAAATCAGCGCCTTGAAATTATAGAAAAGCTTGCCTTTGGGGAAAGAAATTCAACTATTACCGTTATGTCACTAGATGCGCTTTTGCAGTTTACGGTGGACTTGAATTCCTATAGAGAAAGTATGCTCAATCTCTCTGTAGCTGATGAAATTTCTCTTGATAAATTGGCAAAAAAGCTTGTGGACTTGGGATATGCCCGTGAGGATACAGTAGAGGGCAAGGGGCAGTTTGCCATCCGTGGTGGTATAGCGGATATTTTTGGCCCCTCAATGGAAAATCCCGTGCGAATTGAGTTCTTTGGCGATGAAATTGACTCAATCAGGCTTTTTGACGTGTTTACCCAGGTTTCTGTTGAGAACACACGTCAAGTATCAATCGGCCCTGCAAACGACAGCTTTATGGCAAAAAACCGAGAAACCTCAGTTCTTGAGTATTTTAACGATAATGCTATAATTTTCTTTGATGAGCCACAAAAAATCTCCGAGCGCTACGAGGGACTCAAGTGGGATATTGAAGAAACAGTAAAGGCATTAGCTGAGGACAACGAAAACTTTATATTTAAAGAAAAATATATCCACGATTACTACGATGTTTTAAGGGAACTTTTAAAGTACGAGTTTATCGGCTTTTTTGAGCTGCCCTTTCCCTGCCGTGATTATAAGCCTGTGGCTGAAATCAACGTAACAGTAGGCGATTTGGGCAAAAGCTTCGGTGAGCGTGAAAGATTTTATGAAGAATTAAAAGATTTTCAAAAAAACGGCTATACCATTATTTTCTCGGTTAATACTGATGCAAGAGAGAAGTTATGCGAGGATTTAGCCGCTCAGGGTTTTAAAATAAATGAAACAGATAAGCTTTTAAAGACTAAGATAAATTTTGCTGACGGCGGATTGTCACGGGGATTTTACTACGAGGAGGAAAAAATTGCAATCTTTGGCTCGGAAGAAATCTTCGGCAAAGCCCCCAAGAAAAAGGGCAAGCGCAAAAAGTTAGACTCTGCCAGCAAAATCCGTGACTTTAACGACTTAGACATTGGCGACTACGTTGTTCATCACACCCATGGTATAGGTCAGTATTTGGGACTTGACACCTTAGAGGTAGAGGGACAGCGTCACGATTACTTAAAGATAAAATATAATGGTGACGATTTTCTCTATGTGCCCACATCTCAGCTGGATATTTTACAAAAATATGTTGGCAAAGAGGGCACAATCCGACTAAACCGTATGGGCGGTGCCGACTTTGCAAGACAGAAGAAAAAGGTTAAGGCATCAACAGAGGAGTTAGCCCGCGAATTGGTAGCTTTATATGCTGCTCGTCAGCAGGCGCAAGGCTTTGCTTATTCTCCCGACACAGAATGGCAGAAATCCTTTGAAGAGGCATTCCCTTACGTTGAAACAGACGACCAGTTAATAAGTATAGCCGAAATCAAAAAAGATATGGAAAGTAACCGTCCTATGGATAGACTCCTTTGCGGCGACGTTGGTTATGGAAAAACCGAGGTGGCTCTCCGTGCTGCCTTTAAAGCGGTAATGGATTCAAAGCAGGTGGCAGTTTTAGCACCAACTACTGTTTTAGTTATGCAGCACTTTAACACATTCTGCGCGAGAATGAAAAAGTACCCCATAAGGATAGCGGAAATCTCAAGATTTAAGACAAAAAAAGAGCAGACACAGATAATAAAAAAACTAAAATCTGGCGAGATAGATGTAATCATCGGTACTCACAGATTGTTGGGTCAGGATATAGAATTTAAGGACTTGGGACTCTTGGTAGTTGATGAGGAACAGCGTTTTGGCGTAAAGCACAAAGAACGTATAAAAGAGCTTAAAAGTAACGTAGACGTGCTGACTCTGTCTGCAACACCCATTCCACGTACACTTCATATGTCTATGATAAATATTCGTGATATGAGTGTACTGACCGAGCCTCCTGAAAACCGTTTCCCTGTAAGAACTATCGTTATGGAGAAAAACGACGCGGTGCTCCACGACGCTATCCGCCGTGAGCTCTCCCGTGGCGGTCAGGTTTATTATATTCACAACAGAATAGCAAGCATTGAGTCAACTGCACGAAAACTCAAAAACGTGTTCCCCGATGCAAATATCGCCTTTGCCCACGGTGCAATGGACGAAGATACTCTAGAGCGCATTATGATGGATATGTCGGAGGGTACTATTGATGTTTTGGTGTGTACCACCATCATAGAAACAGGACTCGATATTCCCAATGTAAATACCATAATTATAGAAGATGCCAACAGAATGGGACTTTCTCAGCTCTATCAGCTAAAGGGCAGAGTGGGAAGAAGCTCAAGGCGAGCCTTTGCTTACTTTACCTACAGACCTGATAAGGTATTAAACGAGGTTGCAGCAAAGCGTCTTCGTGCAATCAAAGAATTTACAGAATTCGGCTCTGGTTTTAAGATTGCAATGCGTGATTTAGAAATCCGAGGTGCAGGCAATATCTTGGGTGCTGAGCAGCACGGACACATTGACACAGTAGGTTATGATATGTACTGCGAGCTTTTGGCCCAAAGCGTCAGCGAACTGACAGGAGAAGTGCCTGCTGAGAGTTGGCAGCCTAATATTGATATTAATATTGAAGCATATATTCCGCCAAATTACATCAAAAACCACTCAACCAGACTTGATATTTATAAAAAAATTGCCTCCATTGAGAATAATGAGGACAAACTAGAGGTTGAGGGCGAAATCTGTGACCGCTTCGGCGATTTGCCCAAAGCGGTGGAAAACCTTATAAAAATAGCAGAAATCAAATATCTTGCCAAGGACACGGATATATCGGAGGTCACAATGAAAGACGGCAATATTGTGTGCTACTTCCGTGGTGAAATGAACGTGCGTGCTGTATCGGGCTTGGTGGCAAAATTTGAAAAAAGATTTTTTATCTCAGCAGGCATAAAACCCCATATGGTGCTAAAGCCAAAACCCACAGGCGGGGAGAATTTGCTCGAAACTGTTAAAAAATTGTTGCAAGAGTACAATAAACTATTGCATACCCAAAATTTTTAGTGTATAATATATACGATTACAATATGAGAAGGAGTGTTTTTGTTGAAAGGATTCAGATCAGCAATTAAATGGATTGCTGCTATCGTAATAATTTGTGTGGCTTTGGTATTTTTAGCAAGCATTAACGGTCTTAACGTTTCACGTACAGTTATCACAGTAGCAGGCAACGAAATTACAGAGGCAGAGTTTAAGTATTATGTGGAAATGGCTAAGCAGAAAATCGCAACAGAACAGGGAATTGCCGACGAAGCTGCTTTAGAAGAATTCCTCAAAAACGGCGAGGTTGATGGAAAGCCCGCAGCGGAAGCTATTCGTGAAAAAGCTTTAGAAGATATTATCCGCACAGAGGTTGCAGTAGTAAAAGCAGCAGAAGAGAAGGTTGCCCTTTCTGATGAGGAAAAAGCAGCAGCACGTTCTATTCTTACAGCGACAGATGCTGAAACAACAGCAATGCTTAAAGAAACAGAAAAAGCAACAGGTGCAGATAAATACTTAATTGCAGAAATTACGGAAAAAATCTATCTTTCCAATGCGTACTACAATTTTGTAACAACACAGAATGCAGAAGCGTTTACACCTGCAGAAGACAAAATTTTAGAAGAAATTGAAAATTCTTACGCACGTGTTAAGCATATTTTAATCCAGAATCAGCCCACAGAGCAGAACGAAGACGGCACAGTTCCCGAAATAGAGGGCTATGCTGAAGAAGCAAAGATTAAGGCTGAAGAAGTTTTAGCTAAGGCGGTTGCAGGGGAAGACTTTGACGCATTAATTAAAGAATACGGCGAAGACCCCGGTATGGAATCAACACCTGACGGTTATGTTATTGACGCGTCTGGTTACTTGCTTGACGGCTCTTCTGCAATGGTTCCTGAATTTACAAAGGGAACATTTGCAGTTGCTTCAAATGAAGTAAACCCTGAGCTTGTTGAGTCATCATACGGCTGGCACATTATCAAAAGATGTGATTTAACACCTGCATATGCAGACTATGCTACAATTGAAGGAAATGCTAAGTCAATCATTATGTATGATATGTTTAATGCATACCTTGATGAAGCAAAAGCATCATTAGAAATCAATATCAAAGAAAATGTAATTTCTAAAATTAAAGTTAAGTAATTAAAAAAACTTTAAAAAAGTCTTTACAAAGTAAAAGAATTGTGTTAAAATACTTTTTGTTACCGATACTGGGGGTTAGGTGTCCCTCGACATGACCTTGCTCTCGGCATACGGCAAATATTATATAAGAGGAGGAAATCACAATGCGTAAAGAAGTTAAGCAGGAAATCATTGCTAAGTACGCTATCCACGAAGGCGACACAGGTTCACCTGAAGTTCAGATTGCTATTCTTACAGAAAGAATCAATCACTTAAACGAACATTTAAAGATGTTCAAGCAGGACCACCACTCAAGACGCGGTCTTTTAAAGATGGTTGGTCAGCGTCGTGGTCTTTTGAAGTACCTTATGAAGGTTGACATCGAAAGATACCGTGCGATCATCGAAAAACTCGGTCTTCGTAAATAATTTAATGAATTTTTTTAGAGTGCCACGTTACTGCTTTAACGCTGATGTGGTACTTTTTTTGTGCAAATTTTTGCGAGAATTTTGGCGAATTTTTAGTTTACAAAATGATTACAATGTGCTATACTTAGTATGTATTGCTATGTTAGGTGAGGTAAAATGATTATAAATCCCATTTCCTCAGGACCGATTGATGATTATATCCGTGTGCCTGAGGCAGCTTGTGACAAGTTAATACAGTCGGGGATCGCAGTTTACCTGAGCGTTTATATGTTTGCCTTGTCCCAGTATTATAAGGGAAAGACAGACATAACAAACGGTTTTATTGCAGATTCTTTGCACATAAATATTATTGATGTGGTAAATGCCTTTTTGTACTGCTCGTCTCAGGGTTTGGTAAAGATACATAACTTTTTGAGTATTGAAGATGCTGAGTTTGATGTGGAGCTTTGCTTTGATGTAAAATCAAAGGTAAGTCTTTCTGATTTTAAGCCACATTATCGCAGCGGAGAAATCAGCAAAAGAATTGCAGAAGACGGCAAGCTCTCGCAGATGTATAAAATTGTCAGCACCATTTTGGGCAAAAACCTAAGTTCTGCTGATATTGAGGTTTTGTATTCTATGCACGACTATTACAGACTGCCTCCTGAAGTTATAGTGGTAATGATAGAGTACTTTGCAGGCAAAGGCACAACCACTATGCGAAAATTAGAAAAAGAAGCGCAAAAGTGGGTAGAAAATAACGTTGACACAGTAGCCAAGGCAAAACGGCATATTAAAAAGCGTGAGGAATTTTTATCCTACGCCGGTGCGGTAAAGCGTATTGTAGGAGCAATCGAGCGAAAACTCACAACAAAGGAATTAGAATTTATAGGCAAGTGGCAGCAGGAGCTAAAGGCAACGCCTGATGCCATTAAGGAAGCCTATGAAATAACAATAAACAACACGGGAAAGCTTTCGTTTAACTATATGAACAAGGTCTTAGAGGCTAAAGTGAATGAGAAAAACAAGCCCACTCCCACAAAGAAGGAAAATGCCAAAAAGTCAAGATATGATTACTCTGAGCTTGAAAGAAAGGCATTTATGAAAGTAACAGGCAAAGGCGGTGTAAAAAATGGCGTATGATGCAGAACTCTACAGGGAAATAGACTTTGCATACGAGCAAAGACGAGAGGAAAATATGCGTGATTTGGAGCGCAGAAAGCAGGCTGTTTTTGCACGTGTTCCCGAGCTTTCCAAAATAGACTACGAGATAAAATCATTGGGTTTAAAGCTATATAAAATCGCTTTAAATAACGCTGACGTTAAAGAGGAAGTGTCAAAGCTTCGAGCACAGCAGAGAGAACTTTTAGAGGTCAAAAAATCACTTCTTGCAGAAAACGGCTACAGTGAAGATGAACTTTCTGAAAGATTTCATTGTAATATCTGCCGTGACAGAGGAACAGTTGATGGCAAAGTGTGTGAATGCTACAAAAAGCTCTTGACAGAAAAGGCTTACGAGCTGTCAAACCTTTCGGCACTTTTAACACACCAGACCTTTGACACCTTTGATTTGTCCCTTTATTCAGAAGAAGTAGACGATTACTACGGCGTATCTCCGAAAGAGCATATGCAGCGAATTTTAGATATCTGCAAGAGCTTTGTGAAGAACTTTGAAACACAGGACACAAACCTTTTGTTCTGGGGTGAACCCGGTCTTGGCAAAACGTTTCTTTCTACCTGCATTGCTAAAGAGCTTATTGAAACAAGCCATTCAGTAATTTACGAAACGGCTTATAAGACCTTTTCAATGTTAGAAGAGCTCAAATTTAAAAAGACAGAAAATGAGGAAAAGCTCCGCTTTAAGGTTGAAAAGCTTTACTCCTGCGATTTGTTGATATTAGACGACTTAGGCAGCGAGTTTTCAACTCAGTACACCACAGCGTCGCTTTTTGATATTATAAACTCAAGGTTAATTTCAGGAAAGAAAACTGTTATAAATACAAACCTTTCAATGGCTGAGCTGGAGAAAAAGTATGGAGAGCGTGTAGTATCAAGACTTTTTGGTCACTATCAGGTGCTTAATTTTATCGGCTCGGACATAAGAATTGATAAATCTGTAAATAATTAAAACGCGGAGGTGTTACAATGGATAGAAAAGAAATTATTGAAAATTTAAAGGCTAAGGGCGTTATTTTTCAGGATGAGGCTAATGCCTACATTGATGAAACAGTAACAATCGGCTCAGGTACAGTGATTGAGCCTAACGTCAGAATACGTGGCAACACCGTTATCGGCAAAAACTGTGTAGTGGGCTTTTGCTCAGACATTGTTGACTGCGAAATCGCAGATGATGTTAATATAAAGCACTCGGTTTTAACCGAGAGCAAAATCGGCGCAGGTACTGTCGTTGGTCCTTTCTGCTACGTAAGACCTAAGTGCGTAGTTGGCGAAAATGTAAAGCTTGGCGACTTTGTAGAAATTAAGAATGCAAACATCGGCGACGGCACTAAGCTTTCTCACCTAACTTATGTCGGCGATGCTGACGTTGGCAAAAAAATTAACTTTGGCTGCGGTACAGTTGTAGTAAACTACGACGGCAAGAACAAGCACAGAACAGTTATTGAAGACGGTGCATTTATTGGTTGCAACACAAATTTAGTTGCACCGGTTAAAGTTGGCGAGAACGCATTCACTGCTGCAGGCTCAACAATTACAGAGGATATTCCGGCTGAAAATCTGGCTATTGCCCGTGCGCGTCAGGTTAATAAAAGCGGTTGGGAAAGACCGAAAAAAATAGAAAAATAATTTAGATTAAAATACAAAAAGACAAAAGGGGAGTTTTCAAAATGGTAAACCACGGTAAGGACGTAAAGATTTTTGCTTGTAACTCTAATCCTCAGCTTGCTGCTAAAATCGCAGCTAACTTAGATATGGAGTTGGGCAACTCAAATGTTGGTATGTTCTCAGACGGCGAAATCGCCATTAATATCAACGAAATGGTTAGAGGCTCAGACGTGTTCGTTGTACAGTCAACCTCAAACCCTGTAAACAATAATTTGATGGAACTTTTAATTATGATTGATGCCCTAAAGCGTGCTTCAGCTTCAAGAATTACAGCTGTTATGCCTTATTTTGGCTACGCAAGACAGGACAGAAAGTCAAAGGCAAGAGATCCTATTTCAGCAAAGCTCGTTGCTGACCTTTTAACTACAGCAGGTGCTGACAGAATCTTAACAATGGATTTACACGCAGCACAGATTCAGGGCTTTTTCAATATCCCTGTTGACCACTTAAAGGGTGGAAAGCTCTTAGCTGAATACTACCTTGAAAAATTCCCCGTTAGAGATGACGTTGTAGTGGTTTCTCCTGACCTTGGCAGCGTAACAAGAGCAAGAGATTTTGCGGCAAAACTTGACGTTCCCATAGCTATCATTGACAAACGCCGTCCCAAGCCCAATGTTTCAGAGGTTATGAACATCATCGGCGATATCAAGGGCAAGACCTGTATCTTGCTTGATGATATGATTGACACAGCAGGCACAATCACAAACGGCGCTCAGGCGTTAGCTGACCGAGGTGCAAAGGCAGTTTATGCTTGCTGTACACATGGCGTGCTCTCCGGTCCTGCTATGGAAAGATTGCAGAATTGCCCAATCGAAGAGCTTGTAACACTTGATACAATCGTTATTCCTGAGGAAAGAAAAATCCCCAAAATCAAAACAATCTCTGTTGCATCACTTTTTGCTGAAGCAATCAGACGTATCTATAATGACACATCATTAAGCGAACTTTTCTAAAATACATATCATAAAGAAC
>JAZQBQ010000090.1:0-5180 GCA_045545755.1 Congzhengia sp.
CATTTGAAACGTTTAATAGTATAAATATCATCATAGTAATTGCACAGATAACAAAAATACCATCAAAAACATTTAAAACGAAAATAGACAAATTTTCTTTGTCGGTAAAGGAGGAGAAAAGGTCATACATCAACATTATAATGGCACCTGCAAGTAAAGACCATAAGAATATAATTACTTCGCCATTTACATAAGCGGTCATATAGCACCTCTATTTCAGCATTTTTTTAAAGAATCCTTTTGAGCTTTTACCGGAGACTGAGCCTGTATATGTAAGTGAATAGATTTCGCCTTCTATTATAAGCTCCCCGGTGGAGATATCAAATTTTTGTATATGTAAATCATCTCCGTCTATGATTAATGTGTCATCAGGAATAAATAGTACAATTTTACTTTCGTCAAATGTATCAACATCTGTAACACCCGAAACTGACAGTTTTTCTTTGTTATCTAAGATGATGTTATGTGGTAAAATTAAATCTGCCATATTATACCTCCAAAGGCGTTTTTTATAATTTTATGAAGTTTTTGAATTTATTATGACGTGCATAAAAAATTCGTTGACTAAACAAACTCAAAATGATAAAATATTTAATATAAAATAGACTATTTATATGCAGCGGAGGAAATACAAAAATGTTTATTTGTGATAAATGGAATGATTATAAAGTTTTAGATTTGTCAAACGGCGAAAAACTAGAAGATTGGGGAAAATATAGATTGATAAGACCAGACCCGCAGGTTATCTGGGATGAAAAAACAAAGCCTGAATTGTGGAGGTCGGCATCAGCGCATTATCACAGAAAGAATACAGGCGGTGGCTCTTGGGAGATACATACAAAGATACCCAAAAAATGGAAGATAGAATTTAAGCCGCTTAATTTAAGCTTTTATGTAAAGCCGATGGGTTTTAAGCATACAGGGCTTTTTCCTGAACAAGCAGTAAACTGGATGTGGTTTTCAGAGCTTATAAAAAAGGCAAACCGACCAATTAAGGTTTTAAATCTTTTTGCTTACACAGGCGGCGCAACGGCTGCAGCGGCAGAAGCCGGAGCGTCTGTTGTACACGTGGACTCATCCAAAGGTATGGTTGCGTGGGCAAAGGAAAACTTGGAATGTTCAAACTTGAGGGACAAGCCTGTTAGATTTATAGTAGATGATGTTATTAAGTTTGTTGAGCGTGAAGCAAGGCGCAAAAACGTATATGACGGCATAATTATGGACCCACCATCATATGGAAGAGGCCCTAACGGAGAAGTATGGAAACTAGAGGATGAGCTTTATCCCCTTGTTGAAAGATGTATGAAAATAATGTCTGATAATCCGCTGTTCTTTTTAATAAACTCATATACTACTGGATTGCAACCGACGGTTTTATCAAATATACTTAAGCTTAAAGTTAAGAAAAAATATCAAGGAACAGTAGTAGCAGATGAAATAGGCATCCCGGTTTGTGATTCGGATATAATTTTACCATGTGGTGCATCGGGCAGATGGTGTGCCGAGTAAAGAAAGGACGAAATTAATGAATAATCAAAAAATATTAGTTGTAGATGACGATAAGAACATTTGCGAAATTATGAGATTATACCTAGAAAAAGAAGGCTTTGAAGTAGTTATTGCAAACGATGGACAAGAGGCGCTAGATGTTTTTCGTTTGACAACGCCTTCGGTAGTTGTTTTAGATGTTATGATGCCAAAGATGGATGGATTTCAGGTTTGCAGAGAAATCAGACGTGTAAGCACAATCCCTGTTATTATGTTAACAGCTAAGGGTGAAACGTTTGATAAAGTACTGGGCTTGGAGCTTGGTGCTGACGACTATATGGTTAAACCTTTTGAAAATAAAGAGCTTGTTGCACGTATCAAAGCAGTTTTGAGACGTTATGAGCCAAAGGATAACGCAGACAAAGAAATTATATACCCAAATATTGTTATAAATCTTACAAATTACGAGCTAAAAATTAACGGCGAGTCAATAGATATTCCGCCCAAAGAATTGGAGCTTTTATATTACCTGGCAACAAACCCAAATAAAGTTTTTACAAGAGAGCAATTACTAGAAACAGTTTGGGGATTTGATTATTTTGGCGATTCAAGAACTGTTGACGTTCACGTAAAAAGACTTCGTGAAAAATTAGAGCTTGCAGGCGAAAATGTGAACTGGCAGTTAAAAACTGTGTGGGGTGTAGGTTACAAATTTGAGGTGAAATAAATTGATTAAGAAACGTAGTATTTACGTTCGGCTTTTTGCCCTTGTAATGTCAATATTCTTAATAAGTGTTATACTTACAGGAACGCTTCTTTTCAGTTTTTTAGGGTCATATTTTACCCGCACAAATGAAAAAAAGCTGACTGATATTGCACATCAGGTGGTAGATATAACGTTAGAGCTCGCAGATTTTGGTCAGGGAGTTTCTTATGATGCCTATGTAAATGATTTGCAAACCATAGCCGCAACCACAGGAACAGAAGTATTTGTCTTTGACAATTATGCCAAAGTTATTGCCTCAAGCATAAGGGGTTATAATGGCACACTAAAGGAAGCCTTTACACAAAGCGTGCTTGATGGAAAAACACAAACCTTCAAAGGCTCCATATCAGGTGTTTCACGTGTGAGTATGCTGGCGGTGGGTAAACCCATAAAGTATGGCGAAACCGTAGTGGGCGGTGTTTTAGTGAGTATACCAATGCCCCAGATAAGTCAGGCAAGAAGTGAAGTAACAGGTGTATTTTTACGGAATATGATTTTAGTTACTTTGTTTGCTGCGGTTTTGGTGTACTTTGTGGCAAGAAAAATTTCAAAGCCTATTACCAAGCTTAACGAAGCTGCAAAATCCATTGCAGCGGGAAATTTTAACCAGCGTGTAGAGGTAGAGGAAGCAGGGGAAATAGGCGAACTTAGTGAAACCTTTAATTATATGGCAGAGTCAATCGAGCAGTTTGAAGCCACCAGAAACAGCTTTTTGGCAAATGTGTCCCATGATTTACGTACTCCCATGACTACAATCACAGGCTTTGTACAGGGAGTTTTAGACGGCACAATCCCCGAAGAAAAGAGAGATTGGTATCTGTCAATCGTGTTAGATGAGAGCAAGCGACTATCAAGAATAGTAAACGACCTCTTTGACATCAGTAAGCTTGAGCAGGGTAGCTTTAATCTTGAAATTAAGGATTTTGATATTAACGAGCTCACAAGACTGAATATTATAAAATTTGAAAAACGTATAACTGATAAAGATATCCAGTTGTCTGTTGAATTTGAGCGTGACAGCCTTATGGTTTCAGCAGACCGTGATGCAATTTCTCGCGTTATGATGAATCTCTTTGACAACGCCATCAAATTTACAAACGAAAAAGGCTTTATCCATATCCGTGTCGGTACAAAAAACGGAAAAGCATACGTCAGCGTAGAAAACTCAGGTATAGGCATTGCAGAGGAAGAACTGCTGCATATTTTTGACAGATTTTATAAAACAGATAAATCCAGAAGCCTTGACAAAAACGGTGCGGGCTTAGGACTTTATATTGTAAAAAATATTGTTCAGGCACATGGTGAGCGTGTGTGGGCGGAAAGTAAGCAGGGCGAATTTGCGCGCTTTAGCTTTACTTTGAAACTTTCGGAAAATAGAAAACAGATTGAGGGATAGAAATGTCTTTAAAAATCATCCACTGTGCAGATGTCCATTTTGACTCAGCCATGTCGGGACTTGCACCTCTTTCAAAAGTGAATATAAGACGCGAGGAAATGAAGCGCACCTTTGCAAAAATCACACAAATGGCGCAAAACGCTGATATGCTCATTATTGCAGGAGACCTTTTTGACGGTAAAAATGTTTCTTCTAAGACGCTTAACTTTTTAAAAGAGGAATTTGCAAAAATTCCTGATGTCAGCGTGTATATTACTGCAGGCAACCACGATTTTTTGGGTGCTGACAGCGTGTACAGAACCTTTGATTTTGGCGAAAACGTGTACGTTTTCGCCACAGAAACAGAGTGTATCGAAACTCCAGAATACGACATTTACGGCGCATCTTTTAAGACAGCCAACGATGAACGTGAGATGCTTTCGGAATTTAGTGTAAAAAATCCTGACAAAGTAAACATAGGCGTTTTTCACGCAAATGTAGGCGGAGCAGACTACAACCCCGCAAAAATCACAGACATTGAAAAAAGCGGATTAGATTATCTTGCATTGGGGCATATCCACAAGGCAACAAAGATAAAGCAGGCAGGCGCAACCTATTATGCTTACTGCGGCTGTCCTGAGGGAAGAGGATATGACGAAACAGGGGAAAAAGGCGTATATGCCATAGAGCTGGTTAAAGGAAATATCCTAAATAAAAGCTTTGTGCCAGTGTGTGAACGTATGTATTTTGATGAAGAAATCGACATAACAGACGCTTGCAGCTATGATGAAATTATGGAAAGAATAAGCGAAATATACAGAGGCGAAAACCACATATACCGCTTTACTCTTACAGGTAAAAGTAATATTGCTATAGATACAGAGGTTATAAGTGAACGCATTGAGGGCTTTTCAGTAGTTGTAAGGGACAAGACCACAACTGCTGTTGACATAGAAAAGCTTGCAGGCGAGTTTTCACTAAAAGGACTTTTTGCCCGCTTTGCCCTCGAAGATAGGGTAAATATGAGTGAGGAAGAGTTTAACGAGGCTCTTAAAATAGGCATAAATTACATAGAAAAAGAGGAAAACAATGAGAATAGATAAGGTTGAGATTGACGGCTTCGGAAAACTGAATAACTGTGAATTTGCTTTTGCCGACGGTGTAAATCTTATCTACGGCGAGAACGAAAGCGGCAAAAGTACCCTGTGTGAATTTATTCTTTCGGCGTTTTACGGACTCCCCAATGAAAGCAAGAAGGTGTCTGATGATATTACCCCCAGAAAGAAATACCGCCCGTGGAGCGGCGATGCCTTTGGCGGCAGGGTATATTTTACAGACGACGAGGGAAGAAAGCTTGTTGTTGAGCGCAGTTTCAAAGGAACAAAAAGAGGTGACAAGGTGTCTTTGCGAGATGCTGCTACCTGGGAGGAATTAGACGCTGCTGACGATATAGGAGAAAAGCTTTTTGGACTTTCCCGTGAGGCGTTTTTAAAAACTCTGTATGTAAAGAGCTTTGGTGCAGATAGCTTAAAGAGTGACGACGGCGAAATA
>JAZQBQ010000091.1:0-7620 GCA_045545755.1 Congzhengia sp.
ATTTTAGCACCCATACTCCAGTTTGGATGGCGCAAAGCATCAACCGCTTTCATTATACGTAATTCATCTTTAGTCTTACCAAAGAAAGGACCGCCCGACGCTGTGAGTAAAATTCTCTTTAGCTCACTATCGTAGTTTTTGTCATTAACACGGGCTGCCATACATTGAAATATAGCACTGTGCTCACTGTCTACAGGGATAATCTCAGCACCCGTTATGCGTGCTGTACCCATTACAATATCCCCTGCAGTAACCAAGGTTTCCTTATTTGCAAGACCTATCCTTTTGCCTGCCTTTACAGCAGCCAAAGTGGGAAGAAGTCCTGCGATACCAACGATACCTGTAATTACAATATCAGCCTCTGGCAAAGCTGCGATTTCTTCTAAGCTTTCCTTGCCTGATAAAACTTCGGTCTGGGTATCTTTTATTTTTATCTCCAATTCCTTTGCCTTGTCCTCATTGGGAACTGCAACGAATTTTGGATGAAACTTTCTTACTTGCTTTTCTAAAAGCTCTATATTGGAATTTCCCGAAATCGCAAGAACTGAGAATCCCTGCTTCTCTTCTATTACCTCCAGACTCTGTGTACCGATAGAGCCTGTAGAGCCTAAAATTACAACTTTTTTCATTCTTTTCTCCTATCTTGCCTTGCAAAGACGACAAGCCGAAAACTGCCGTAATTTCGCCGTTTCAGGCGGCTTCGGATTGCTTCGTTTCGGCTATCTGATAACAGGTAAAAATGTAATGAAATAATATACTATAGGTGCTACAAACATCAATGAATCAACTCTGTCTACCATACCGCCGTGACCGGGGATTAAGTGACCGAAGTCCTTGACTGAATAGTTTCTCTTTATAACAGATGCGGTCAAGTCACCAAGCTGTGCCGCTACTGCACAAAGTACTGCCAAGATTATAAGCAGCAAATAATTTACCGCAAAACCGATTGATGTCATAATCACACCGTAGATAACAAAGCCTACAACTGACGCTACGATACCGCCAACAGCCCCCTCTACTGTCTTGTTGGGACTAACAGAGGGAATAAGCTTGTGACGACCTATACTCATACCTGTAAAGTATGCGCCTGTGTCTGTTACGTATGCGCCGATTAGTGCCATAAACAAAAGCGCTATGCCGTTGTCAAGCTTTCTTATAAATGACAGATGCATCAAAAATACTACTGAATAAACAACCAAAAAGATTGATGCACACACATCAGAAAGCTTGATGCGTGAATTATCAAATACTGTAAATGCACCCAAGGTCATTACAAACAGTATTGTTACCAGATAAATAAATGCATTTTGTGTTTCTAAATTTAAAAATCCAAGCACCATATAAAGGGCTGCAAATATGTAATTTGTTATGACAATACCGGGCTTTGTTTCTAATCTCATTACCTTGGTAAGCTCTGCCATTATCATAAAGGTAAGCCCGCAAACTGCAAGTGAAAACACCCAGTCTGCCGCAAAGAACACAACTGCCAAAAGTATCACAATCAGCACAATGGCACTCAGTAATCTTGTTTTTAGTTTATCCCACATAGCTGCCTCCTACACTCCACCAAAGCGGCGATTTCTGTTTTGGTAATCGAGTATCGCCTGAGTGAAGTCTTCTTTAGTAAAGTCGGGCCAGTTTATGTTTGAAAACCAAAACTCACTATATGCCGACTGCCACAGCAGGAAATTACTCAGACGATACTCTCCACTCGGGCGGATGATTAAGTCCACATCAGGAATTTCTGTGTAGAGTTCATCCCCTATAGCCTCAAGCGAAATATCGTCTTTGCTCATCTGACCTGCTTCTATTTTTTTAGCTATATTTTTTACGGCGTTTACAATTTCCTGTTGACCACCGTAGTTAATAGCAAGGTAAAGTGTTGTGCGGGTACGCTTCTCTGACTCTGCCTCTGCCGTTTCCATTTCCTTGCGGATTTCATCGGTAAGCACACTTCTGTCGCCGATAAATTTCACTCGCACCTGATTGCCCTCCAAGAGCTTTTTATCACGAAGATACTCAAGCAGCAGCTCCATAAGGGCATCAACTTCTTCTTTTGGACGTTTCCAGTTTTCCGTAGAAAAGGCATAAGCTGTAACGTAGCGAATGCCCATATCTGACGCAAACTCAGTAATGGTCTTTAGGTTGGCAGCACCTACTCTGTGTCCTGCGCTGCGGGGAAGACCACGCTTTTTCGCCCATCGACCATTGCCGTCCATAATAATTCCCACGTGATTGGGAAGATTATTTTTATCAATTTCGGATATTAACTTTTCATTCTTTTTACTCTTAAATAAATGAAAAATGTCCTTCACTCCTAATCAAAAGATGGTAATCAGATTTCCATTACTTCTTTTGTCTTTTTGTCAGCACGAGCATCAATATCCTTGATGTACTGGTCTGTAATCTTCTGAATATCGTTTTCTGCGCCCTTTACGTCGTCCTCTGTGATTTCGCCGTTTTTCTTCTGTGCTTTTACAGCATCTAACGCATCACGACGAGCATTTCTAACTACAACTTTAGCTTCTTCTGCTCTTTTTGAAACTGATTTTACAAGTTCCTTTCTTCTTTCCTCTGTGGGAGCAGGGAAATTAAGTCTTATGCCCTTGCCGTCATTGTTAGGTGTAAGACCTAAATCAGATGCTAAGATTGCCTTTTCAATATCATGCAAAATGCTTGCGTCCCAGGGCTGGATTAAAAGCTGTCTGGGGTCAGGCACAGAGATTGAACCAACCTGTGCTAGAGGTGTAGCTGTGCCGTAATAATCTACTGTAATTCTGTCTAAAATTGCAGGGTTTGCTCTGCCTGCGCGGATTGCAGCAAAGTCGCTTTCCATAGCGGCTACTGCTTTGTCCATTTTTGCTTTTACTTCTTCGTACATATCTAAAATCTCCTTTTTTGAAATTTATTTATTTAGTTTGAAACAACTGTGCCAATTTTTTCTCCGCACAAAACTTTTACAATATTTTCAGGGTCAGCAATACCGAATACGAGTATCGGAATATCGTTGTCCATACAAAGCGATGTTGCCGTTGAATCCATAACCTTAAGTCCTAAGTTAAGCACCTCTTTAAAGGTTAATTCTGCAAATTTCTTGGCATCGGGGTTAGTTGCGGGGTCGCTGTCATAAACCGCATCAACGTTTTTCGCCAGTAAAATTGCGTCTGCTTCGATTTCAGCAGCACGAAGAGCTGCTGTTGTGTCTGTTGAGAAGAAGGGGTTACCTGTTCCGCAGCCGAATATTACAACTCTGCCCTTTTCTAAGTGACGCATTGCCTTATTTCTTATGTAAGGCTCTGCAATCTGGCGCATCTCGATAGATGTCTGCACTCGTGTGGGAATACCCTCTGCTTCAAATGCACTGGCAAGCGCCAATGAATTCATAACTGTTGCAAGCATACCCATATGATCTGCTCTTGTTCTGTTCATATTGTGTCCGTCTCTGCCGCGCCAGAAGTTGCCGCCACCAACAACAACTGCAATTTCAATGCCTGATGAGTGGCATCTTTTTACCACTTTTGAAACCTCGCTCAAAACATTCATATCAAAGCCTGTGCCTTTGCTTCCGGCCAAAGCTTCGCCGCTTACTTTAAGTAAAATTCTTTTGTATTTTGTATCCATATTGCCCTCCGCATAACTTTCATTTATATCTCATTATATTATATAATGTTTGGCATCAATATTCAAGTATATTTCCCACTTTATTGCGCAAGTTTACATAATGTTGTGGCATTTTTGCTGAGTTATCAACATTGTCAACAGGGTTTTTAACAGTTTTTTAATACTTTTTTAGGTTTTTGTCACATTTTTCTCCATTAATGGGTATATGTCTATTTTACCAAAAGATGTCCTTTTTTGCAACAACACAGGTAAAAAAAGTGTATATTTTCAAGAAAACCACCCTGTCGGGTGGTTTTTTGTTATAACTCTTTTAATATCTTCGCCATATTTTCTTCCGAGTACTCTACTTCTGCAGAAAACATTCTTGCAGAATCTATCATATCTTTGCCATTTTGCCACAACGCACCTAAAATGTAGCAGGCTGAAAGGACAAACTTAATTACCAATGCGTAATCTCTACCCTCCTGTGCATCTGCCAAATGGCGAAATACAAAGTAGCAGGCAGCATTTTCTAACGGCAGCTGAAAGTGTGTTTCAAAGTTTTTTTCATCAAGCTTAAAACCTTTTAGTTCTTCCAAAACATCGGTCCAGCTATTGTCAAGACGTTCTAACGCCAGAAATTTCTCACACAAATCACTCAAAGAGAACGAAAACTCAAAGCCAAATTCCTTTGCTAAAGTCGAGAAACGTTCTTTGATGTTTTTTCCTCTGTCCTGTATTATGCCAAACACCTTGTCACGCAGAGAAAAGAAATGCTTTTCCTCGTCTGTGGCTTTAGAAAGATCTGTCTTAATCTCGAAGGGCTCTTCCTGTGTAAGTATAATTCTTGCTGCTTCCTCACAACAAAGACCCAAGCCTTCTTCTGTGAAGTTTTCATAAAAATTACGAAATCTGGGGTGGTCAGCGCAAATATCACAAAGAGCCCCTTCGTCAAAATCGCATATAATGCGGCACAAGCCGTCATCACGAAGGTGGGGACAACGGTCTCCCTTTAATAGCTCAAAGTGGGGTGCACCCTCATAGGATATACTGTCTTTTATGTACTTGTACTTTTTTCCCTCTATTGCCTCATAAAAGTCAAGGGTGTCCTCGTCAATATCTATCTCCCAGCCGATACAGCAGGAGTGTTGGCACTTGTCTGCTATGCAGCGGAACTTCTGATAATAATTAGGTTTATAAGCTTTCATTATTTTAAAATTTCCTTACTGTCTAAAACTATGGTAAATGGTCCGTCGTTAGTCAGCGACACCTTCATATCTGCACCAAACTCCCCTGTCTGAGTGTTTGAGAAAAGCTCACGACAACGAGCAACAATGTGCCGATAAATTTCCTCTGCCATTTGGGGCGCTCCTGCTTCAATAAAGCTTGGGCGGTTGCCTTTTTTGCAATCGGCATAGAGGGTAAACTGGGAAATAACCAAAATCTCTCCGCCGACCTGGTCAATGCTTAAATTCGTCTTGCCGTTCTCATCTTCAAAAATTCTCAAGCGTGCAACCTTTTCTATCATTTTGTCAGCAACGTCTTTGGTGTCGTCGTTTGACACACCAACCAAAAGAAGGTAGCCCTTGCCGATTTTTCCGACTGTTTTGCCGTCTATATCCACTTGTGCATTTGATACTCTTTGTAAAACGAATTTCATATGTACTACCTCAAAAATAATTTATATTCATATTTTAGAATCAGTGAACAATTTACATGCCACTATTTAATAGGTTCAAATTCAAACTGTTTATTTAAATATTCATCCAATGTACCATCAATTCTATCAAAGTGGTGTGTTCCCTCTGATAATTTTAAATCATTTGCCTGCATATATAATGAAATTGTTTTTCTTATTGGTTCAGGTATCTGCTTTAATGCACCATACTTTTCAGGGATTTCTATAAAAACAGTATAGTCTGCCACATCATTCTCTTCAACTATTATATCATTAAAATCTTTAGAAAAATCCAATTCCGTTGTTGATGCCCAATGATATGTCATTCCTACATAGAAAGAAAGCACAATTGTCACAATCCATAATATGCCAATAATTACTTTGGATACTTTTTTCATTTAATCACCTTTACTTTGATTTTTCTTAGCTGTTGTAATTGAGGCAATAAGTTTTCTTCTCAAGGTTCCGCTTTTATTATTTAATTCATTATATACATTTTCTTGTAATGAATTAACCTTATAAAGAATTTCTAACCAGTATTCAGTTTCATAACATTCTTTCAATGCTATTTCCAATTTATGAATAAAGTCTGCTCTACTTTGTGCATATTTTGCTTCGTGTGAATTTGCGCCTATTGAAGAACATGACCGCAATAACTGATTTACAAATACTGCTCTCCCCTTTATATTATCACATATTGCAGTTATCTCAACAGTAAGTTCTACCGCTAATTCCTTTATTGTTTTATCATTCATAATTCATTCTTCTTTCTGCGATATACTCACTTCGTTCGTGCGATATATTTTCGTTTTAATCAAATGCGATATAACCTCGTTTCACTCGGTTGCGATATGATATAAATTCCTTCATCTTGTGCCACAGGCACATATCGCACCGACAGGTATATCGCATCCATTAGGATATATCGCAAATTCCGTCAGGAATTTATATCGCTGAGTTTAATCGTTCTACGATTAAACTCATTATAGATTCAGTGTATAATTTAGATGCAGGTTATTTTTACCACATACCATGACATAATACTCTTTCCAACAAACAAGTAAATGCTGTTGTGATTATATTGGTTAAAACTATAACAGACATTAAGCTTTTGCTTGTTGTACAGTTGTTATGCAATCCGAAATATACGATTGGAAATTCTACCATCAGAGTCATTATAAAATAAAAGATACCAATGTTATAAAAAGGTGTATGATTTAGCGTGTTTTCAAAACCATACCAACTATTTAAAGCTAACAAATATGGTGTTAAAAAAGATACAAAATTTCCAATTAAAATAACTAAAATGCTTTTTAACTTATTTGTCCCTGCAAATCTTATTGTACCAATAATTTCAACAAGTAATGTTACTATAATTGCAATTGGAAGAACATCATAAGGTCTTGTTTGTGAAACCCAGTGCCACGAAGAATTTGCATATGCCGTAGTACATAATAAACATAGCATAATTGATGTAACCATCAAGATTTTCTTCATCGTTTCTCACCTCATTTTTGAGATTTTTCTTTCACTGTGTTAATTGACGAAATTAACATTCTGCGAATTTGTCCGCAACTGTTTATTATTGATTTATATTGCATATCATCAATATAACCTGTTCTGTTAAGAAGTTCTAACCAATACTCTGATTCATAACATTCTTTCAAAGCTATTTGCATCTTCGAAATAAAATCAGCAGTTCCATGAGCATACTTTGATTCGTGAATATTGGCACCAATTGAAGTCCCCGAACGCATAAGCTGGTTAGTTAATACACTTTCTCTTTTTGTTTCTTTTATATTTTTACACATATTTATTATTTCAACTGCAAAATCCTTTGCTTTGTCAAGCATTATGCTTTCTGCCATTTTACTCACATCCTATCATTTCATTTTAGCTAAATTTTGCACATTCGTGCAAAGCTAAATTATTCCGCTTCGCTCCATAGCTAAATAACTCCTTCGGAGCAGCTAAATTAAATTCGCTTTTAGCGTGCAAAGCACATTTAGCTGCCGTAGGCAATTTAGCTGAGCTTGCTCAATTTAGCTCGCGGAACGCGAATTTAGCTGAATAGATTTAACTCTGTTAAATCTATTCTACCATAGTTTTATATACATTTCAATAAAAAAAGCAAAAGAGCTGCTTGGTGTCCAAGCAGCTCTTTTGCTTTTCCTTTTTTTCAAAAGGAGGGAAAATGAACTAGTTCGTGTTGTGTTAGTTGTGGTATGGTTATATAATACTACTTTTTTCGGCAAATTTCAATTCGCCAACTATACAAAAATAATAAAATTACTGCCATTCTTTTGTGCAACTTTTACAATTACTCTTCCTTAGTAACCCTC
>JAZQBQ010000092.1:0-7518 GCA_045545755.1 Congzhengia sp.
CGAACAGGAATTTTAGATGACCACGGAACTCCTATGATGTAGAAAGGAACACTATGCGAAAGTTAGCCATAAATATTTTGACCCAAACCGAACAAAACGACGCATACTTAAACCTTGTGTTTGAAGAAACACTAAGGGGTACTAAGCTCTCATCTACTGATGTGGGTTTTGTAAAAGAGCTTGTTTTCGGGATTTTTCGCAACAAAATTTTGCTTGACTACATCATCCGCAAAAATTCCTCAATTAGACTCAAAAAAATTGACCCTAAGGTGTTAAATATTTTGCGTATTGGCGCATACCAGATACTTTTTATGGACAAAGTCCCCCACCATGCGGCGGTGTCGGAGTCTGTAAAGCTTGCAAAGAAGTGCGCCTCCCCAAAAACCGTTTCTTTTGTAAATGCGGTTTTGCGCGGCGTTATAAGAAATAATACCGAGGGAGTTGACCTGACAGGTATAAAAGACAAAACAGAATATTTATCTGTAAAATACTCTTATCCCCTGCCATTAGCTGAGTTCTTTGTAAAAAGCTTTGGCGATGAGGCTGAGTCTTTAATGGCAGCAGGAAACAAAACACCTGAGCTGTGCGTAAGAATAAACACATTAAAAACAACAAAAGAAGAGTTTAAGAAAAAGTTAGATGCTTCAGATATTGAGTATAAAGATACACCCTATACCGATTGCGGTCTGTACCTATTTGGCGCAACAGCAGAAAAGCGAAAGAGTATAGAGGGGTTATTCTCCGTTCAGGACCAAAGCTCACAGTTAGCAGCACTATCCCTGTCCCCTAAGCCTGACAGCTTGGTGCTTGATTTGTGCGCTGCCCCAGGAGGCAAAACAACTCACATCGCTGAAATTATGAAAAATCGAGGCAAAATCATTGCTTCTGACATATACGCATCACGTTTAAAAAGTGTAGATGCTCTTGCCCAAAAGCTTGGTATCTCAATTATCGAAACAGTAGTGCGAGATGCCACAGCCATAGACGAAAACCTTATCGGCAAAGCAGACTATATTTTGGCTGACGTGCCCTGCTCGGGACTTGGTATTATCCGCAGAAAGCCCGACATAAAATATAAAGAAAACATAACTGATTTTTTAGAACTTAATCAAATTCAGCAAAACATTTTAGAAGCCGCTTACCGCTATTTAAAACAAGGCGGTGTGATGGTGTATTCAACCTGTACGGTAAACAAAAGCGAAAACATAGAGCTTATAAATAAATTCTTAAAAAATCATCCCGATATGACACTTGATAAAATAGAAAACGCACATTTTGCCAACGAGGGATACTTAGAAATTTACCCCCACATCCACAATTCTGACGGATTTTTTGTGTGCCGTATGAAAAAACAGGAGAACGTATGAAAACAGATTTACGAGGATTGACATATACAGAAATTGAAGAAATGCTTATCACGATGGGCGAGGCAAAATTTCGTGCCAAGCAATTATACCCTGCTATATTTAAGGTAGACAGCTTAGACGAGGTAACGACCTTATCTAAAAATTTGCGTGCAAGGCTTTCCGAAAATTTCGTTATAGGAAATTTAGAAACTGAACAAAAGCAGGTTTCCAAAAAAGACGGCACGGTTAAGTTTCTTTTTAGACTTCGTGATGACAATTTTATCGAAAGCGTTTTTATGAAATACCACCACGGCAACACCCTGTGTGTTTCGTCACAGGTAGGTTGTCTTATGGGGTGTAACTTCTGTGCTTCCACCATTGGCGGCAAGGTGCGAGACCTCTCTGCTGCTGAAATTATAGGACAGATATTAGCTGCCCAAAAAGAAACAGGCGAGCGTGTTTCAAACATAGTTATGATGGGCATTGGCGAGCCTCTGGATAACTTTTCTAACGTCTTAAAGTTTTTAGAAATTGTAAACCATCCCGATACCCTAAACATCGGCTACCGCCACATTTCACTTTCCACCTGCGGTATCGTGCCGAAAATTTATGAGCTGGCAGAGCGCAATCTACCCATTACATTGTCGGTGTCTCTCCACGCACCATTTAATGATATGCGTTCAGAGATAATGCCTGTAAACAAAAAGTATCCTTTAGACACTTTGGTTACTGCTATGCACGACTACATCAAAAAAACAGGCAGAAGAATAAGTATAGAATACGCACTTATCCAAGGCAAAAACGACACCCACGAGTGCGCTATGGAACTATGCCGCCTTTTTTCAAAGGGGTTGTTCCACATTAATTTAATTCCTGTTAACAACGTCAGAGAACGTAATTATAAAAAAACCACAAAAGAAGCAACAAAAGAATTTTGCGAAAAGCTGAACAAGCGAGGCTTAAACGCCACAGTCAGACGAGAGCTTGGCTCTGACATTGACGCTGCCTGCGGTCAGCTGAGAAGAAAACAACAAGAGAACAATTAATCAAACATAATCTTTTGAAAGGAAGAATGAACTATGAAAATAAGTTCAGCCACCAGCGTGGGCAAGGTCCGCCCCGTGAACGAGGACGCGTTTTTCGTTTCGCCTCCCGATGACAGTGGCTCTTTACTTGCCATTGTCGCCGATGGTATGGGCGGTCACAATGCAGGAGAGGTCGCAAGTAGCGAGGCAATCAACGTAATAAAAGACGTAGTATTGGACAATGAGCACGACGCAAAGGAACTGCTTACCCAAGCTATAAACAGCGCAAACAGCACAATTTATAATATGAGTCTTGACAAGCAGGCTCTTTTTGGTATGGGTACAACCATTACCGCCTGTCTAATCGAAAAGGACAAGGTCACGGCAGCACAAGTGGGGGACTCACGCCTGTACTTAATCCGTGATGAAATGATTATCCAGATTACAAAGGACCACTCGCTGGTTGAGATGCTTATTGACAACGGCTCAATAACAAAAGAAGATGCAAAGCATCACCCACAAAAGAATGTTATCACAAGAGCAATCGGCACGGACAAAGAGGTGTCAGCAGATATTTATGAGTTTTCGATTTGTGAGGGAGATATAATTCTTCTTTGCTCCGACGGACTTGTAAATATGGTGGAGGACGAAAAAATCCTCTCTGTTATCACCCGTAGCAAGGCATTTGAAGAAACGGCAGACAAACTGGTAGCTGAGGCCGAAAACGCCGGCGGAAGCGATAACATAACAGTTATCCTTATTAAATTTTAAAAAAACCGATTGATTGGAGTGTTAAATATGACAAACGGAAAAATTATAGACGGAAGATATGAAATAATAGAAGAAATTGGCCGCGGCGGTATGGCTCAAGTATTTTTGGCTAAGTGTCTGGTGTTGAACCGTTACGTTGCCATTAAGGTTTTGCGCCCTGAATACAGAGATGACGCAGACTTTATAAAAAGATTTAAGATAGAGGCTCAGTCTGCTGCAAGCCTTTCTCATCCCAACATCGTATCAATCTACGACGTTGGCAACGAGGGCGATATTGAGTATATCGTTATGGAGCACGTTGAGGGCATTACCCTAAAGCAGTATTTAGGAGCAAAAGGCACACTTCCCTGGAAAGAAGCTGTAGACTCTGCAGCACAAATCTGCTCAGGCTTGGAGCACGCTCACAAAAAGGGTATTATCCACAAGGACATCAAGCCCGAAAACATTATGATAACAAAAGAAGGTATCTTAAAGATTACTGACTTTGGTATAGCAAAGGCATTAAATCAGGGTACAATCACAACAGGCGGACTTACAATGGGAAGCGTTCACTACTTCTCTCCCGAGCAGGCTCGCGGCGGCATTACAGATGCTAAGACCGACCTTTACTCTGTTGGTATCCTCCTTTATGAAATGGTTGCAGGCAAGCGCCCCTTTGAGGGAGAAACGGCAATTTCCGTTGCAATGCAACACATAGAGGCAGAGCCTGTAAGACCTTCAATGTTTAACCAGTCTATCCCTAAGTCTTTAGAAACTGTTATCTTAAAGGCAATGAAGAAAAACCAGTCCGAGCGCTACCAGTCAGCAACTGAAATGCTCATCGACTTAAAGAAAGTATATGTAGGCTCACACGTTGCAGGTGCAGAAGATGCTCCCAAGGTTAAAAAGCCATCAGGCGTTCCTGAGAAAAAGCCTGTAGCCCCCGAGGCAGGCACAGGCGTTCGCCGTGCAGGAGCCGGTGCAGGAAAGCCCGATGCGAAAAACGCAAAAAAAGCAAAGAAGAAGAAAAACGACACACTTTCCATTATTGCAGGCGTTGGTGCAGCAGTAGTGATTGCGGCGGCAATTTTCGTTACCTGGTTTATGACAACAGGATCATCGGGCGAAGTCGAATGTCCTGAGCTTATCAACACGACAACAGAGCAGGCATTAAACTTAATTGCAGGTACAGACTTGACAATCGTATTGGATGAAAATAACCAGGAAATTACCGCCGATATGGAGGGTATCATCACGGATCAGAACCCCAAAAGCGGCAAAAGTATAAAGGGCAATGCCATTATCCGTGTAGTTTTGGGCGAAGCTCCTCCTGAAACCGAAAAAGTACCCACAGTATCGGGTATGCTTGAGTCAGAAGCCATTACTACTCTCAGAAACAAGGGCTTTGATGTATCTGTTCAGGTGGAAACAAGCACAGAAGTAGAAGCCGGCAGAGCAATAAAGACAAAGCCCGAAACCGCAGCTGCAGTACCTAAGGGCTCTACCATTACGCTTTACATCAGCAGCGGCGAATCAGAAGAAGACGCATACACAATCGTGCCCAGCGTCCTCGGCAAAACCGAAGCTGAAGCGAAGAAAATTTTGGAAGAAAACAACCTTATCTTAGGCGAGGTGCAGCAGGTAGCAAGCGACAAGGAAAAGGGCATTATTGTAAAACAGTCCGAAGCCGAGGGCAACCGTGTTAAAAAGGGCAAGGCTATTGACATCCGTATCAGCAACGGTCAGGGCACATCAAATCCCTCACCCTCACCCGATACACCTGCAGTTACACCTACACCCGGAAATAACGCAAACCAAGACTGATAAGGGGAGACCTGTTTGTTAGAAGGAAAAATTATAAAAGGCATCGGCGGATTTTACTATGTAAAAACAGATGAGAAAATTTACTCCTGCCGTGCCAGAGGAAAATTCAGAAAAGATAGCCTTACCCCTATGGTGGGCGACATTGTAAATATAGAAGTTACGGATACGGAAAAACTCGAAGGATATGTGGTGGATATACACCCAAGAAAAAATGAGCTTTTCCGCCCGCTGGTATCAAATATTGACCTGTTGCTTGTAACCTTTGCGGTGGAGTCGCCTGAGCCGTCATTTGTGCTTATAGATAAGCTGATAGTTACGGCAGAATCAAGAGGCATCCCTGTTGCTGTGTGTATCAACAAATGCGACCTTGACGAAGAAAAAGCACAAAAGTATGCCGAGGAGTACCAACTTTGCGGCTACCCTGTTATTTTGTGTTCTGCTGAAACAGGCAAAAATGTTGATGCGCTTCGTGAGCTTCTTCGCGGCAAAACCACAGCCTTAGCGGGAAATTCAGGCGTTGGGAAATCAAGTCTACTCAACGCAATAGGCGAAAGCTTTAACCTAAAGACGGGCAATGTGTCCGATAAAATTCAAAGAGGCAAGCACACAACACGCCACACAGAGCTATTTCCTCTGTCCTTTGGCGGATATGTGCTGGACACTCCCGGCTTTGGCTCTTATGAAATAGAAAAAATTTCATACCGTGACCTATCTTCACTTTTTCCTGAAATTGAGGCACACGAGGGCGGATGCCGTTTCGTGGGCTGCAGCCATATAAAAGAGCCCGACTGCTCGGTAAAGGCAGCACTTGCCGACGGAAAAATCGGCACAAGCCGTTATAACAGCTACACAGAGCTATACGAACATCTAAAACAAATCAAAGAGTGGGAATAGCCCACAGGAGGATAACGTGAAAAATCACGTTATCCTCCGGCGGAATTTATTGCACCGCCGAAATTTTCGCATTGTGTTCAATGCGAAAACAGCGATGTGCATAATTTCCATTATACGCCTTATCTGCCCACGAAAAAGCGCGTATATATTTTTAATTACTATTTGTGGGCAGAAAGGCTATGGAAATTAAAATGATAAAATTAGCACCATCAATACTTTCTGCAGACTTTGCATATCTTGCTGACCAGATTAAAATCGTAGAGTCTGCCGGTGCAGAGTATTTGCACATCGACGTAATGGACGGACACTTTGTGCCCAATATGAGCTTTGCTGCTCCCGTTGTAAAAAGTATAAGACCACACTCTAATATGGTCTTTGACGTACATCTTATGATAACTGACCCCTTTCGCTATGTAGATGATTTTGTAAAAGCGGGCGCAGACATTATTACATTTCACGTAAATTCTGACAGTGATGTAGATGCCACAATCGAAAAAATCAAGTCACAGGGTGTAAAGTGCGGTCTTGCGGTAAACCCCGACATTGACGTAGAGCTTCTCTACCCCTATCGCGACAAAATTGATATGGTTCTCATTATGTCAGTTTATGCAGGCTTTGGCGGACAGAGCTACATAGACGATGTAAACGAAAAAATCAAAAAGGCAAGAGAGTTCTTTGGTCCTGATATGGATATTCAGGTTGACGGCGGTATCAATGCCCAGAATAAAGACATCCCTGTAGCTTACGGCGCAAACGTGCTTGTTGCAGGAACGGCTGTTTTTGGAAAAGAAGACATAGCACAGGCAGTAGCCGACTTTTTGAACTGATGAAGGCATTGATTTTTTCGGGGGGAGAGTTTTCTCATCTTCCCGAATACATAAATGTAAATGAATATGAGCTGATTATTGCCGCAGACTCAGGATATCTTTCGGCGCAAGATGCAGGTGTTACACCTGATATTTTTATCGGGGACTTTGACTCCGTGCCCGAAAGTGAGGTTCGTGCTCCTGAAATCATCAGGCTGTACCCTGTCAAGGATATGACTGACACTCAAGAGGCAATAGATGTAGCCATCGCTCGTGGTGCAACGAGCATTACGATTTTAGGCGCTTTAGGCGGCAGAATTGACCACACCTTGGCAAATCTGCACCTGCTAAAGTACGCCAGCGACAAGGGAATAAAGGCTGAAATTGCAGATGTTGACTCTTACATCTGCCTTGTGGGAAAAAGCCTTACCGCTTTGCACCGTGAGGGGTTTTGTCTATCCCTTATTCCCCTGACAGACTGCACTGGAGTGAGTGTTTCGGGAGTTTACTATCCTCTGGATAACGCCTCAATGCCCGTAGGAAACCCCTACGGCATCAGCAATGAATTTACAGAGGACACCGCACACATTACAGTAGAAACAGGTGAGCTTCTTTTAATGCTTTGCAAATCTTAGGAGTGATTTTGTGGAAAATCGCATAATTGACAGGGACAAGCTTTCAGGCTTTAGTGCTGTGCTTGCAACATTGGTAGTGCTGCTGCACGCAGAAAACCTGCACGCCTACACTATGCCCGAGGGTGTATTTTCATCATTTGTGCAAGGTTTTCAGTGGTTTTTTTCCGAAAATATCTGTAATATAGCAGTACCTGCATTTTTTATGATTTCGGGAGTTTTGTTTTACAGAGATTTTGAT